>NCBR01000130.1 GCA_002279285.1 Acidobacteria bacterium 37-71-11 | reverse complement strand
ATGGCACACCCCTCAGGTCGGGTAGGAGGTCGGAAATCACGCGGACCTCGAACCTCACGCCGTCGGCTCCCAGGCGATCGAGAACGGAAGCCAGCTCCTGGAGGTAGCGCAGGTTGCTCGCGAGGCCGATCCATGCCAGGCGAATCACGCTGCGGTCGGGCAGCGGCGCCGGCGGATACGCGCCCAGATCCACCGGCGTGGGAAACACTGCGAGATGCGTGTTTGCGTCATCGATGGTCTCGGCCAGAGACTGCGAGCCTGCGACCACAAAGCGGCACTGGCCGGCCATGGCTTGGAAGCGCCGCTGGCGCCAGCCTGCGGTGGACGTGTCATCCCCCGGCTGCCGCGGCCGGCGGAACATGATCGCGTCGTCGACGTCGAGCACCCACCGGTTGCAGAACCGCCCGACGAACGCCCGCTCGCCGGCAAGCAGTTTGACCTGTTGAAACACCAGAACGTCGCTCGCGCGCCAGGCGCCGGTCCGGCGCAAAACGCGGAACCACTCGCGCCCCCGGCCGATGGCGACGACGCGAGTTTCGAACCCGTTCGCCTCCAGCCTAGGCCGCAGCGCCGCCATCCTAAGGCGGAACGACGGTACCCCGACGTCGTGCCCCACCAGGCTCACGACCGGCCGTTGCTGGGAAGGCGTTACGCCGACTCCAGATAGGCGCGAGGCCGCAAGCCGTGCGGCGACCGTGTCCTCGTGTATTCGCATTCATAACCGTCCCATCGTTATCGTGACGAGAACCGCGCGAAGAGGGTTACAGATTCCGGCGAGATCATGGAGGAGGCGCCATGAACGCCTCGTGTCGGCACGATGACAAACGTGTCAGGCGGGTGCAGGATCGTCCTCCCCGGCGGCCGGGATCTCGATCTCGATCACGCTACCGCCGCCGGAAGGCTGACGGAGGTGGACCGTGCCGCCGTGCACGAGGGCGGCGGCGCGCACCAGCGCCAGCCCGAGGCCGGTGCCGGCCGAGCGGCGCCCGCGCACGAACCGCTCGAACGCGCGATCGCGGATCTCGGGGGCGAAGCCGGGACCGTCGTCCGCCACCGCGATTACCGCGTGCCGGCTGTCGCTGCGGACGGAAACCTCGACGCTGCAGCCGGTAAGAAGGTGGGCGAGGGCGTTGTCGAGAAGGTTGGTGAGGGCGCGGCGGAGCAGCGCCTCGTCGCCGAGCACCTCGACCGGCGCGGGCGCCCGCAGCGTCAGGGCGAGCCCGCGTTCCTGGGCCGCGGGCAGGTAGAGTTCGACGAGGTCCTCGGCGAGCGCGCACAGATCCAGCGGTTTGCGGCGCAGCCGCAGCGCGCCGGCTTCAGCTTCGGTGGCATCGAGCGTGGCGTCGAGCAGCGCCGAGAGTTGGTCGAGGCCCTCGAGAGCGGACGCCACGCGGTCGCGGAGCTGGCCCTCGTCGGGGCTCGTGAGGGCCACCTCGAGGGAACCGCGGATCGCGGTGACCGGGCTGCGGAGGTCATGAGCGACCGAATCGCCGATCGCCCGCATCTGGGTGATCGTGGTCTCGATCCGGTCGAGCATGACGTTGAACGTCGCGACGAGGCGGGCGATCTCGTCGCCGTGCCTCTCCTCCGGCAGGCGGCGGCCGAGCTGGTCCGGCCCGATCGCCGCCGCCACCTCGGTGACCGCGTTGACGCGGGCGAGGACGCGGCGGATGCTGAACCACGACACCGCGAAGCCGCAGACGGTCACCGCCACCCAGATCCACGCCAGGCTCTGAGTGGTTTCGTCGAGGAGTTGTTGGTCGCCACGCAGCGACTCGCCGACGAGCAGGACGGAACCGTTCTTGAGCACCCGCGACGCGACGCGCATCGGGTACTCCCAGCCGGGAATCGCCACCGACCGCGGCGGCCCAGGGCGGAAGTGGGGGGTGTCGAGCGCCGGCCGGATCTCGTTCCACGCGGGCGGGGCGTACACGAGCAGAGGAGTTCCGTGGCGGTCGAGGAGCGCGAAGAAGACCACGCTCTCCTTGGCGTCCTCCGATTCGGACGGGGCCGAGAGCCGGTGGTTCGTAAGTTCGCGCGCCTCGCGGGCGAACTCCTGCTTGAGGACGTCCGGAGGCGCAGTGGCGGCCATTTCGGCCAGCGACGCGGTTTCGGCGTCGAGCCAGTTGTCGCCGCGCTGCCTGATGCCGGCGGCGAGCATCAGGTACGCCGCCGCGAACACGGCGGCGGTCCCGAGGGCGAACACGCCGGTGGCCACAGCCGAGAGCCGCCACGCCGCCGTATGGCGCACCCGGTCCCTAAGACTTGAGAACATAGCCCACGCCGCGGATCGTGTGGATGAGCTTGGGTTCGGCGTTGCAATCGACCTTTTCCCGCAGTCTGTGGATGTGGACGTCGACGACGTTGGTGGCTGGGTCGAAGCGCATCTGCCAGACGTGGTCGAGGATCATCGTGCGGGTGACCACGCGCCCGGCGTTACGGCACAGGTACTCGAGTAGGGTGAACTCACGGTGCGAGAGGGCCAGCGTGCGCGCCCCCCGACGCGCCTCATGGCGGAGCAGGTCGATCTCGAGGTCGGCCACGCCGATGCGGCTCGGCTCGGACCCTTGCGGCGCCGCGCGTCGCAGCAACGCTTCGAGCCGGGCGAGCAGCTCGGCGAAGGCGAACGGCTTGGTGAGGTAGTCGTCGCCGCCGCGCTGCAGGCCGCGCACGCGATCGTCCACGGTGCGGCGGGCCGAGAGGATGAGCACCGGCGCGCTCACGCCACGTCCGCGGCACTGCTCGATGAACTCGAGCCCGTCCATGCCCGGCAACACGACGTCCACGATCAGGGCGTCGTGGATCCCTTCGGAAACGAGGTCGAGCGCGTCTTCGGCGGAGGAGGCATGATCGACGGTGTAGCCGCGCTCGATCAGCCCTCGGCTCAAGAACTCGGCGATCCGTCCGTCGTCCTCGACCAGTAGGATCCGCATACGTTCCGCCCGCGGTCGCCGTCAGGCGAGCCGCAGCAGCGCCTCCTCGACGGCGCCGCGCAGCAGTTCGACCTTGTAGCCGTTCTCGGCGAGCGGCTCGGCGCCCTTGACCGCGGCCGCAGCGGCGCGGCGCGCGACCTGTGTTGTGAGGCGCTGGCCCGTGACCTCGCGCTCCGCCTCGGGGACGCGCCAGGGGACCGGCGCCGCGCCGGAGAGCACGATCCTCATCCGGGTCACGCGGCCGCCGGCGACGGTCGCCACGACCGCGGCGCCTGCGAGCGCGAAGTCCCACGAGCCGCGCGCGCGGACCTTGCGGTATGCGCCGCGGGTCCCGGCCGGTTGCGGCGGCAGGACGATCTCGGTGACCAGCTCGCCGGGAGCGAGCACCGTCTCGCGCGTGTAATCGGTCTCGGGACCGACGAAGAATTGCGCCACAGGCACCGAGCGGCTGCCGTTCTTCCCGGTGATGCGCACCGTGGCGTCGAGCGCCACCAGCGCCGGGGCGGCGTCGGAGGGGTGGACGTAGAAGCACACGTTGCCGCCGAAGACGCAGTGGAACTGATTCTCCCCCTCGACGGCGTAGCACTTGTCGCCGCCCTTGCGGGCGCAGTGGAAGTCGCCGCGGTAGTACCAGCAGCGCGGGCGCTGACAGAGGTTGCCGCCGAGCGTCCCCTGGTTGCGGAGCTGCGGACTCGCCGCCGAGAGCGCGCCCTCGGCCAGCGCCGCGTAACCTGCCGCGACTGCCTGGTCCGCCGCCACCTCGGCGAGCGTGGTCATCGCCCCGATGAGCAGGCCGCCGTCGAGGTTCTTCCTGACGCCCCGCAGATCCGGGATGCCCGAGAGGCTGACGACGGTGTCTGCCGCGAACACGCCGTCGCGGAGACAGCCCAACAGATCCGTCCCCCCGGCGTGGGCGTGCGTCCCCGGCGAGGCGAGCTTCGCGCAGGCCTCGGCGAGGCTGGCGGGCCGGACGTAGTTGAAGGCCGGGATCATCGCTCACCCCCCCGCCGGGCCGCCGCCAGCAGCGGCGCGAGGCGCATCGGGCTGATCGGGGCGTCGGTGACCCGTACGCCGGTGGCGTCGTACACCGCGTTGGCGATCGCCGCGGCCGTCGGGATCGTGACCGGTTCGCCGAGCCCTTTGGCGCCGGCCGTGTTGGCCTCGTCGTCGGGGGCATCGATCGGGAGCGAGACGATCTCCGCCGGCACGTCCATGGCGGTCGGGATCTTGTAGTCGTGCCAGTTGACGTTCAGCATCGTGCCGGTCTGACGGTCGAAAACGCGCTGCTCGGTCAGCCCGAACCCGATCCCCATCGTAATCCCGCCAATCACCTGGCCTGCGTAGGTGAGGCGGTCCATCACCCGGCCGCTGTCGTTGGCCGAAAGGAACCGCAACACGCGGACTTCGCCGGTGCGGGTATCGACCTCGACCTCGCAGAACTGCGCGGCGAACGGGTTGACGATCTTGCCCTCGGGGTTGGGGCCGCGCGTCCCGACGCCGATCAGCAGGCCGCGCCGCTGCACCCCCTCCATCTCCGCGATCTTCTGGCGCACCTTCGGATCGCTCGTCGAGACGACCTCGTCCCCTTCGATGCGGAGGTCGCCGGCTCCGACCTTGAGTTCGGCGCCCGTGATCTCGAAGAGCTGGCGTTTGACGGCGAGCGCCGCGGCCCGCACGGCGGGCGCCTCGGTGGGGACCGTCTTGCTGCCGCCGGAGGCGGTCGCGTACTGGGTGGTGCCGGTGTCGGCGTTCTCGATCTGGATCTTCTCGAGCGGCACGCCCAGCTCCTCCGACACCACCATCGCCATCACCGTCTTGGTGCCGGTCCCGAGGTCGGACGCGCCCATGTTGAGGTTCGCGCTGCCGTCGGCGAAGAGCTTGACCACGATGGTGGAGGGCGGACCGCCGCCGCCCCCGATCCACAGACCCGCCGCCATCCCGACGCCGCGCTTGACCGCGCCGTCGCCTTTCGGGCGGCGGCGCGCCTCGCGCCAGCCGAACGCGGCGGCGCCTTCGGCCAGGCAGCGGTCGAGGCCGGTGGTCGTGTACGGCCGGTCGCCGCGCGCCTGAGAAGCCTCGGGGATGTTCTTGCGGCGCAGCTCGACCGGGTCCATCCCGATCGCCACGGCGAGGGCGTCCATCATCTGCTCGAGCGCCCACGCGCCCTGCGGGTGGCCCGGCGCCCGGAACGCGCGCGACGGGCCGCCGTTGATGAAGACGTCGGTCATCTCGGTGCGGACGTTGGGACAGAGGTAAAGGTCGCGGACGAGCCAGTCCACGAGCGACGTCCCGCCCGCCGGGTAGGCGCCGCCGGTGCCGAAAACCGTCATCTCGAACGCCGTGAGCGTGCCGTCCTTCTTGACGCCGGCCTTCAGGCGCATGGTCGAGGGCGGACGGTTGCCGACGCACACGAACGTCTCCTCGCGCGTGAGGAAGAGCTTGACGGGGCGGGCGGCGAGCTTGGCGAGCACGGCCGCAACGAGGTCATACTTGTCGGCCTGGAGCTTGGACCCGAACCCTCCGCCCATGTAGCGGCCGATCACCCGCACGTTGGCGAGCGGCATCCCGAGCAGCATCGCCACCCGTTGCTGCACCGGGTAGACGCCCTGGGTGGACTCCCAGATCGTGAGGCGGGGGCCGTCCCAGCTCGCGACGCAGCCGTGCAGCTCCATCGGGGTGTGGATCTCGGCGGCGGTGGCGTAGTTCGCTTCGAGCACAGTGTCGGCCTCGGCGAACCCCTTGGCGACATCGCCGCGGCTGTACGTCTCGGGCTCGGCGACGCGGTTGCCGCCGGCCTGGACGGCAGCGGCCCCGGGCTCCAGCGCCTGGTGCTCGTCCACCACGAACGAGAGGATTTCGTACTCGACGGCGATGGCGCGCGCTGCGTCCCACGCCTGCTGCGGCGTCTCGGCTGCGACCGCGGCCACCGCCTCGCCCGCGAAGCGGCAGAGGGGGTCGAACAGCTTCGTGAACACGGTGCGGCTGTAGTACCAGCGCAGGTCGGCAGCGGGCGTGGCGCCGGTGATCACGGCGCGCACGCCGGGCATCTTCGCCGCGGCGCCGGCGTCCACCTTGGTGACTCTTGCGTGGGCGTGTGGGCAGCGCAGGATCGCCCCGTAGAGCATGGCCGGGAGGACGACGTCGGAGGGGTAAACGGCCGCGCCGCTCAGGCGCTCGTAGCCGTCGATCCGTGCCAGGGGCTTGCCGACGACGCGGGTCTTGCCCCACGGTTGCGGGCTCCTCTTGGGGACCGCCGTCTCAGGCACGGCGCCGTCAACGTAGTAGAGCTCGGGGTCTTTCATGGCTCAGCTCCCGCGGCTTTCCTCAGCTCGGCGGCCTTGGCCACCGCCTTGAAGATGTGGGCGTAGGCACCGCAGCGGCAGAGGTTGCCGCTCATGCCGAGGCGGATTTCCTCGAGCGTCGGCGCGGGGTTGGCGCGCAGCAGCCCCTCCGCCGCCATCACCTGGCCCGGCGTGCAGTAGCCGCACTGCAGGCCGTCCTCGACGAGGAACGCCTGCTGGACGGGTCCAAGCTCTTCGCCGCGCATGAGCCCCTCCACGGTCGTGATTTCGTGGCCGACGGCCTCGAGCGCGAGCGTCATGCAGGCGTAGCGGGGGGTCCCGTCGATAAGCACCGTGCACGCGCCACACTCGCCGCGCTCGCACCCGACCTTCGTCCCGGTCAGGCCGAGCTTCTCGCGCAGGACGAACAGCAGCGTCCAGCGCGGCTCGACCAGCAGGCGGCGCCGGCGTCCGTTGACGAGGAGCGTGATCGTGGCAGGCCCGTCCTTTGGGGTGGCGGGCGTTACCGGTCCGGGCTGCGCCTTCGCGAGCGTCGCCGCCCCGATGGCGCCGGCCCCCA
This sequence comes from Acidobacteria bacterium 37-71-11, assembly GCA_002279285.1. Taxonomy (GTDB): domain Bacteria; phylum Acidobacteriota; class Thermoanaerobaculia; order Thermoanaerobaculales; family Thermoanaerobaculaceae; genus RBG-13-68-16. Next base: position 288 of record NCBR01000130.1, on the reverse strand, counting down.
CGGCGGTGAAGAACCCTCGCCGGCTAACGCCCTTGGGGTCCTCGGCGTCGCTGTCGTCGTGATCGTGGGCCATCGCGACCTCCCGGCGCCCGCAGGATCCAGGCCGCGTTGCAGCGGCGGTGCGCGCGTGATCCATTTTACTTGAGAACACCCCTCCCGGCGTGCCCCCGTACCCGATGGCAGGATTCCTCGTCCACTGCGTGGCCTCTTGCTTGCCGGTCCCGCGGGTGGCCGGATGCGGGCCCGGGCGCCCCCGCGCCCGAGCCCGCATGCTCCTGTGCCCGCGAC
>NCBR01000129.1 GCA_002279285.1 Acidobacteria bacterium 37-71-11 | reverse complement strand
GAGCGTCCCGATCGCGACGACCGGCCAGCCGGCGACGGCCGTCAGATACGCACCGGCGACCGCCGCGAGCGCGAACGCGGCCCAGGCGCCGCGCAGGACTGCGGCGGGCGCGAGCAGCCCCGCCTGCGTGACGCGGACCGGCCCGACGCGTTCGTGGGTGTCGGCGCCGTGGCGAAAGTCGAAGTAGTCGTTCGCGAGGTTGGTGCCGATCTGGATGAGCAGCGCGCCCGCGAGCGCCGCCAGCGCCGGCCACGGGCGGAACGCGTGCGCCGCATATGCGGTCGCCGTGCCGACGATGACCGGAGCGGCGGCCGCCGGCAGCGTCTTCGGCCGGCTCGCCAACAGCCACGCCCCGGCTTTCGTCGGCGCCCGACCCGGCGCAGCCGCCACGCCTCGGCTCACGTCCCGCCCGCCGGCCGGCACGGCTCAGCCCGCGCTGAACTTGAAGTCGAAGCCGACGCGCGGCGGTTCGTGCGCCGGGTCGCAGCGGTACGGCGCGAAGTCGGTCACCCCCTCGGAGCGCAGAAAGTCCTCGTCGATCAGGGCGTGCCCGGTGAAGCGGCCCGGTTCCTTGGCGAAGATGCGCAGCGCCGCGTCGGCGATGATGTCGGGCTTGCGCCAGACCTTCGCGTCGCCGAGGGCGAAGTTGATCGTGGCGTAGCTCTCGATCAAGGTCGCCGGCCAGAGCGCGTTGCACGCCACGTTCTTGTCCGCCACCTCGCCGGCGAGGCCGTGGGCGATCAGCGTCATGCCGAACTTGCTCACCGCGTATGCCACCTTCCCCGCCGCCGCTGCCGGATCGACCGGCGGCGACATCATCAGAATGTGGCCGTACCCCTGCGCGATCATCGCCGGCAGCACCTCGTGGGTGCAGGCGAACGCGCCGCGGACGTTGACCCCCATGACGCGGTCGAAGCGCGACATGGGCGTCTCCGCAACCGGCTGCCAGAACAGCGCCCCGGCGTTGTTGACCAGGATATCGATGCGGCCGAACCGGTCGAGCGCGGCTTTGACTGCGGCGGCCACCGCGGCCTCGTCGCGCACGTCCACCTGCACGGCGAGCGCGCGCCGCCCGAGCGCCTCGACCTCCGCCGCCACGGTGTGGATCGTGCCCGGCAGCTTGGGGTTCGGCTCCACGGTCTTGGCCGCCACCACGATGTCCGCGCCGGCGCGCGCCAGCGCCAGAGCGACGCACCGCCCGACGCCGCGCGAGGCGCCGGTGATGAACGCGACTCGTCCTTCGAAGCTCATAGTGCAAGCATACACGGGCGAGGTGCATCACCCAAGGGTTCCACCGCGGGCACCCCGCGCGGATGACAGACCCACCGGAACCGGTTCAGATCATCGCCAGGTAAACCGCCATCGCCAGTCCGATCAGCGCCAGGAGCGCGGCGACGGCGAGGCCGAACCGGACGCCGATCCCCGGTGGGGTGCGCCCCTCGTTGATCGAGCGCACGAGCCTGTGGTGGCGGATCGCCGCCGTGACGATCACGACGATCCCGAGACCGATGAGCGCGATCCCGATTGGAAGCGAGAAACCCTGACCCTGGTGCCGCACCGCGCCCACCGATGCGAGCTCGCTGAGGAACAGGCCAAACCGGGCGACGACGAAGCCGAAGCCCATCAGCGCCAGGCCCGTCCTGACCCAGGCGAGAAATGTGCGCTCGGCCGCCATGAAGACCCTGGGGTCGTTGGGCTGGGAGTTCATGCCACCAGAGTACCGCACGTCCAACCCGGCGGGCCGTGCCGCCGATTGCACGCGGCGAGCCTCGGCAAGGCTACCGGGCGAGGTACCCTTCGAGTCGTTGTCGCCAGGCGTCCACGGTGGACCTGTTCGAGCCGCCCGGGAAGAACCGCCCTGGGCCGAACAGCGGGAACTCGCCCCCTGCCCTGAGGTGAAGGACGAGGTAGTAGAAGGTGGCGCCGTTCGAGCGCTTCCCCAGATACCCGAGGCCGACGCCGGCGACGTCGCTGAACTCGATCGCCTTTCTCCGCGTGCCGGCGACGCCCGCAGTCTCGACCGTGATACGGCGCGCCCCGGGGTCAACGACGACGCTCTGCCGCCCGCCCGCCACGAGACCCGCAACACCGATGACGAGCAGGAGCGCACCGAGCAGGAACCCGGCGCGGCCGTTCGCGCCCGAGCGGCCGACCTCGCGAAAACCCATGAGCAGGGCGAGACCGGCGGCGGAGCAGGCCAGTGAGAGTGCCGTCTGTTTAGTCGCGTTGCTCCGAGAGATCCACGGTTCCATGACATGTCTCCGCGCAGCCGGTGCTCGCCATCGCTTTCGGCGTTGTCGCTCACTATCCCACAGATCCTGCAGTCGCGGCGCGGGCCACGACCTCGCGGCCACTTCCTCCTGCCCCACGATCCGAAGTATGGATTATGATACTGAGGCTGTGGTGCGCTTCGGGTCGCCGCGGGAGCAGCGCTCCGGCACCGCGCCGGCCGGAGCTGGAATCTTTCTACGAGGGGATCAATACGCGTGGCCGCATAACCTCATCCTCGGAACCGAAGGGAGATGTACATGGGAGTTGAAACTCGCGGTTTGTCTCGTACACAGCGCCCCCGACCGGCAGGGCACGGTTGGGCGTACGCTCTCGCGCTCGGCATCGCACTTCTGGCGATGCCGCTGGGCGCGGGGGCCGCGCAACACGCCCTCATGCGCTTCCCGACGCTGCACGGCAACACCATCGTCTTTTCCGCCGCGGGAAGCCTCTGGCGAGTCGACCGCAAGGGCGGCCTGGCGCAGCGGCTCACGACCGACAGCGGCCTCGACCTCATGCCGCGCTTCTCGCCCGACGGCAAGGAAATCGCCTTCACCGGGAACTACGACGGCAACACCGACGTGTACGTCATGTCGGCCGAGGGCGGCCCGGTCCGCCGGCTGACGTTCCACTCCGACGTGGTGCCCGACGCGCCGACGCGCTGGGGGTCCGACAACATGGTGGTGACCTGGACCCCCGACGGGAAGCAGATCATGTTCCTGTCCCGGCGGACGACCTACAACTCCTGGTTCGGCCAGCTCTTCCTCGTCCCCGCCGACGGCGGGGCGGCGACGAGGTTCCCGGTACCCAGGGGCGGCGTGACCTCGTTCAGCCCGGACGGGAGCAAGATCGCGTACAACCGCATCTTCCGAAACTTCCGCACCTGGAAGCGGTACTACGGCGGTCTGGCGCAGGACGTCTGGATCTACGACCTGAACACGCACGCGATCCAGCGGGTCACCAACTGGAAGGGCACCGACACCTACCCGATGTGGTACGGCGACACGATCTACTTCGCCTCCGACCGCGGGCCGGAGAAGCGGCTCAACATCTGGGCGTACAGCCTCACGAGCAAGCAGTTCAAACAGGTCACCGACTTCAAGGACTTCGACATCGACTGGCCGAGCCTCGGCGACACCGGCATCGTGTTCGGCTGCGGCGGCCAGCTCTACGTGCTCGACCTCCCCTCCGAGAAACTCGAAAAGGTGCAGGTGGACGTCCCCGACGACGGGGTTCGCACCCGCCCGCGCTGGGTGGACGCCAGCAAGACGATCCAGGCGTTCGACATCGCCCCCAACGGGAAGCGGGCGCTGTTCGAGGCGCGCGGCGACATCTTCACGGTCCCCGCCGAGCACGGCAACACGCGCGACCTGACGCAGAGCTCCGGCGTGCGGGAGCAGGACCCGGCGTGGTCCCCGGACGGCAAGTGGGTGACGTACATCACCGACCACACCGGCGAGGCGCAGATTGCGGTGCGGCCCTCCGACGGGAGCGGCGCCGAGCAGATCCTGACCAGCCGCGCCAAGGGGTATCTGTACGACCCAACCTGGTCGCCGGACAGCAAGCGGATCGCCTTCGACGACAGCGACCACGCGCTGTGGTTCGTCGGCGTGGACGACCGCAAGGTGACGAAGGTCGACGCCGACCCGCGCTCCGAGATGCACGATTTCTCCTGGTCGCCCGACGCCCTGTGGCTCGCGTACAGCAAGGCGGCCGACAACGACCTGCGGACGATCTACCTCTACAGCGTGGCCTCGGCGCAGGCGACGAGGGTGACGCGGTCGCTGGCCAACGACTACGGCCCGGTCTTCGACCCCCAGGGCAAGTACCTCTACTTCATCGGCCTCAAGCACGAGAACCCGGTGTTCAGCGAGACCGAGTTCAACATCGCGACGCTCAAGATGGCCGGCATCTATGTGGCCACGCTGCAGAAGGGCAAGCCGTCGCCGTTCGCGCCCCGCTCCGACGAGGGGACACTCAAGAGCGACGAGGCGAAAAAGGACGAGGGCAAGCCCGGGGCGTGGAAGCCCGGCGCCAGCGCTCCGATCCGGATCGACCTCGGCGGCCTCGACGAGCGGGTCGTTCCCCTCCCGGTTCCAGCCGGCGAGATCGGCCACCTGAGCGCGGTACGCGGGCGCCTGGTCTACCTCACCACGCCGCTGAGCAGCTTCGAGACGTCGCTGCACGGCGAGAAGCCCGAGCTGCACGCGTTCGACTTGGAGACGCGCAAGGACAAGGTGTTGACGAGCCCGCTCGACGATTACGCGCTGAGCGCGGACGGCTCCGCTGCGCTGATCAAGAACAAGAGCACGTTCGCCATCGTCGGCACCGCGGCCGACGGTAAGGCGGCCGGAGAGACCGCCGCCAAGAACCTCGACCTCTCGCACATGCAGGAGCTAGTCAACCCGTCGGCCGAGTGGAAAGAGATGTACGAGCAGGCGTGGCGCCTCGAGCGCGACCTCTTCTTCAATCCGCAGATGAACGGGGTGAACTGGCCGGAGATCCGCGCCAGATACGAGACGCTGCTCCCCGAGGTGGCGTGCCGCGAGGACCTCAACTACGTCATCGGTGAGATGCTCGGCGAGCTCGGCAACTCCCACACCTACGTCGGCGGCGGCGACGAGCTGCACGGCAAGCGCGTGCCGACCGGCTTGCTCGGCGCCGACTTCGGCGCGGACGCCAAGGCCGGCCGCTACTTCTTCCAGACCATCTACCCCGGCGACAACACGCACGAGAGCTACCGGTCGCCGCTCACCGAGCCAGGGATCGACGTCAAGCAGGGCAACTACCTGCTCGCCGTCAACGGCCGCGAGCTGCGCGTGCCGACCGACCCGTACAGCCTGTTCGTCAACACGCTCGGCGGCACGGTGACGCTCACCGTCGCCGACGACGCGGCCGGCAAGAACCGGCGCGACGTCACGGTCAAGCCGATCGCGAACGAGCTGAACCTGCGCATGAAGGCGTGGATCGACCACAACCGCGAGGTGGTGGACAAGGCCTCCGGCGGCAAGATCGGCTACCTGTACCTCGCCGACATGGACGAGCAAGGGATGGACCAGTTCATCAACCAGTTCTACTCGCAGGTGCGCAAGCAGGGGTTGATCGTGGACGTCCGCTACAACGGCGGCGGCTTCATCGACCAGATCGTGCTCGAGCGCCTGCGCCGCGTCCTGGTGGGGATGTCCACCAACCGCGAGGGCGTGGCGTTCCCGATCCCGCAGCAACTGGTGCATGGCTACATGGCGTGCCTGCTCAACCACTACTCCGCCTCGGACGGCGACATCTTTCCGTACTACTTCAGGAAGTACGGGCTCGGCCCGCTGATCGGCGAGCGGACGTGGGGCGGCGTGCGCGGCATCCGCGGTTTCTGGCCGCTCGAGGACGGCGGCTACGTCACGATCCCCGAGGACAGCCTGTACGGCCTCCACTCGGAGTGGGTGATCGAGAACCACGGAGTGGAGCCCGACATCGAGGTGGACAACCTCCCGGGCGACGTGATGGCGGGCAAGGACGCCCAGCTCGAGCGGGCGATCACGTACATCATGGACAAGCTCAAGACCAACCCGATGACGTTGCCGCCGCCGCCGCCGCTGTCGCCGGCGTACCCGCCGGCCGGGAGGTAAAGCGCCGATTTCGAGGAAGGCAAGGGCGGGGCGCAACGCCCCGCCCTTTTTTCGCCATCGATGCTCGGGAGGCCGGCCCTTGGCGAGATGCGGTATCATCCGCTCCGGGAGTTGACCGTGGACCTTCTTTCACGCATGGAAAGCGAGAGCATCTACGTCATCCGCGAGGCGTACAGCCGCTACGCGAAGGTGGCGATGCTGTGGTCGATGGGGAAGGACTCGACGTCCCTGTTGTGGCTGGTCCGCAAGGCGTTCCTCGGCAAGGTCCCGATCCCGGTGATCCACATCGACACGAGCTACAAGTTCCCCGAGATCTACGCCTTCCGAGGCGCTCGCCGACGGGATGGGCCCGAAGAAGATCGACAAGTTCGCGTGCTGCAACGCCTTGAAGACCGTCGCGCTGAAGCAGGCGATCGCGGGTATGGGGTTCGAGGCGCTGCTGCTCGGCATCCGCCGCGACGAGCACGGGGTGCGCGCCAAGGAGCGCTACTTCTCGCCGCGGGCGCAAGACTTCACCTGGAACGTCGGGGCGCAGCCGCCGGAGCTGTGGGACCTCTACGCGACCGTGGACGAGGCCGCGCACGACCGCATCCACCCGCTGCTGCACATGACCGAGCTCGACGTCTGGCGCTACGTGCGGCGCGAGGGGATCCCGGTCAACCCGCTCTACCTCGCCAAGGACGGCAAGCGCTTCCGCAGCATCGGCTGCGCGCCGTGCTGCGCGCCGATTCCTTCGACCGCGACCACGGTGGACGAGATCATCGCCGAGCTCGAGGCTTCGCGCGAGCCGGAGCGCGCCGGGCGCGCGCAGGACAAGGAGAACGCCTTCACCATGCAGAAGCTGCGCTCGCTGGGGTACATGTGAGCCCGCTCGTCACCGACGGCGGCGAGAAGCCGCTGCTGCGCATCGCGATGGTCGGCCACGTCGACCACGGCAAGTCGACGCTGATCGGCCGCATCCGCCACGAGATGTCGGCGCTGCCGGGGACCGCTGCGGTGGACGCGTCGGTCGCCGGGAACTGGGCGTTCGTGACCGACCAGTTGCAGGAGGAGCGCGAGCGCGAGATGACGATCGACACGACGCAGACGTTCCTCGACACCCCCGTCTGCCGGCTCGTGTTCATCGACGTCCCCGGGCATCAGGAACTGATCCAGAACATGCTCTCGGGCGCGACCCGCGCCGACGCCGCGGTGCTCGTGCTCGCGGGCGACGAGGGCGTGCAGGTGCAGACCCGGCGGCACGCGCTCCTGCTCGCGATGCTCGGGATCAGGACCGTGATCGTGGCGGTGAACAAGATGGACACCCTCGACCGCCGCGAGGACGCGTTCCGCGCCCTCGAGCACACCGCCGTCGAGGAGCTGCGCGCGCTCGGGATCGAGGTCTCCGGCGTCATCCCGGTGGTGGCGCGCGACGGCGACAACGTCGTGCAGCGCTCCGAGGCGATGCCCTGGTACGACGGCCCCTCCGTGATGGAGGCGATCGGCGAGCTGGAGCTGACGGTCGCGCCGGTGGACGCCCTACGATTCCCGGTGCAGGGGGTCCTCCGCCACGACGGCCAGGCCACGGTCGTCGGGCGCGTGCTCTCCGGCTCCGTCGCGGAGGGCGACGCGCTGACCGTGTGCCCGAGCGGGGCCGCGGTGACGGTGCGGGCCGTCCGCCGCTTCCCCGAGGACCACGCCCCAGCGCAGACCGGCGAGTCGGTCGGCCTCGTGCTCGACGGCCCCGAGCCCGGCCGCGGCGACGTCCTTGCCCCGGCGGGGGACCTGCCGCACGTGACGCGGACGCCGGCCGGGCGGGTGTTCTGGCTCGCCCAGACACCGCTGGCGCTGGGCGAGGAGGTCGCGCTGCGCTGCGCGACGCAGGCCGTCCCGGTGCGCGTCGCGGCGATCGCCGACCGCCTCGACTCCGCGACGCTCGAACCGCTGCCCGCCGAGGGGGCCCTCGCGAGCATGCAGCTCGGTACGGTCGCCTTCGCGGCGGAGCGGGCGGTGGTGGTGGAACCGTTCGACCGGATGGCGGGGCTCGGACGGTTCGTGCTCGAGCGCAGGGGCACGGCCGTCGGGTTCGGCATCGTCGGATGAGCGCGGCGGCGCGCGCCCGCCAAGGGGGGGCCTCATGATGTTCCACCTCGCGTACATCGACCCGGGTTCGCTCTACACGGTGAGCACCGGGCTCGCCGCAATCGTCGGCTTCGCCCTCTCGGCGCTGGCCGTGGTCGCGGTGTTCTTCCGGCGGCTGTGGGGGTTCACGAAACACCACTGGCTCGCGGTTACGCTCGGCCTCGCGGCGGTGGCCGCGGCCGGGGCCGCGCTGGTGGTCACCGAGAGTCACAATGGCGGGAGCACTATGGCAGAAAACCAGACAGGCAAGCGCCTCATCATCGTCGGCCTCGACGGGCTCTCGCCCAAGATCATCGAGCCGATGATGGCCAAGGGCGAGCTGCCGAACTTCAAGCGTTTGGCGGAACTCGGCGGCTACTCGCACCTCGGCACCACCAACCCGGCGGAGTCGCCGGTCGCGTGGACCGCTTTCGCCACCGGCCGCAACCCGGGCAAGAGCGGCGTCTACGACTTCATCCGCCGCGCGCCCGGGAGCTACCTGCCGGACCTCTCGCTCACGCGGCTGGAGGGGAACAAGTCGATGCCGGTCCGCAAGGGCAAGGCGTTCTGGCAGTACGGCCGCGAGGCCGGCGTACCGATGACGATCCTGTCCTGTCCGGTCACGTTCCCGCCCGACGAGATCGACGGCAAGATGCTGTCGGGGATGGGCACGCCCGACCTGCTCGGCACCCAGGGGACGTTCTCGTTCTACACCACCGCGCCGGAGACCGTGAGTAACGAAACCGGCGGCGAGGTCCACGTCGTGCCCGACGCCAACCCGCTGCAGCTCGAGCTGCTCGGGCCGCAGAAGCAGGGGATCACCGGCAAGGTCGAGCGGCTCTCGGCGCCGTTTTCGGTGCAGGTGAGCCCCGACCGATCGGTCGCGACGATCACGCTCCAGGGGCAGGACGTGTCGCTGCGCGTCGGCGAGTGGAGTCCCTGGGTCGGCGCCACGTTCAAGGTCGGGCCGCTGAGCCGGATGTATGGGATCCTCCGCTTCAACCTGGTCGAGCTGAAGCCCTACTTCAAGCTCTACGCCGCCCCGATTTCGATCGACCCGCGCAAACCGTGGTTCCAGATCTCCTACCCCGAGGGGTATTCAAAGCAGCTCGCCCACGATCTCGGGCTGTTCGCGACCCGCGGGATGCCGTTCGATACCTGGGCGCTCAACGAGGGGCGACTTTCCGAGGACGCGTTCATCGAGGAAGCCTCCGACCTCTACCACGAGCAGCTGCGGCTCATGGAGCACGAGCTGTCGCGCTGCCAGCGCGGCGTGTTCTACTGCTACTTCGAGTACCCCGACATCATCCAGCACATGTATTGGCGGTTCATCGACCCGGGGCACCCGCTCTACGACCCCAACGCCCCACCGCGCCTGAAGGGGATGATCGACGACTGCTACCGCAAGATGGACGCGGTCGTCGGCGTCGCGCTCGCCGCGATGCGCACCGGCGACACGTTGATCGTGCTCTCCGATCACGGCTTCACGACGTTCCGCCGCGCCGCCCACATCGACTCCTGGCTGCGCGAGAACGGCTACCTCGTGCTCAAGGACCCGACCGCAACCGCCGGCGGGCCGCTGTTCGCGGACGTGGACTGGTCGGCGACCCGCGCGTACGCCCTCGGCTACGGCGGCATCTACATCAACACCGTCGGGCGCGAACCCCAGGGGATCGTCGCCGAGGGCCCGGGCAAGGAAGCGCTCAAGAACGAGATCGCCGACAAGCTCAGGAAGTGGATCGACCCCAAGACCGGGATACCGGTTGCCCGCACCGTGTACCTGAACCAGGAGATCTTCAAGGGGCCGGACGCGCACATGGCGCCCGATCTGTACATCGGCTTCTCGGACGGCTATGGCGCCTCGTGGCAGACCGCGCTCGGCGCCTCGCCGGCGGGTCCCCTGGTCGAGGACAACCTCAAGAAGTGGAGCGGCAACCATTTGGTGGACCCGCCATTGGTGCCCGGCGTGCTGTTCACCAGCCGCCCGATCAAGTTGGCGAACCCGACGTTGTACGACCTCGCGCCGACAGTCCTGGAGTTCCTCGGCTTCGACGACGCGCGCCTCGCCAAGGAGGACCTCGACGGCAAGCCCCTATTCTGACCCTCGCGCGGTGCGGGTCGGGCGCGGCGCCACGCGTTGCGCTGGAAGCCGGTACGGTATTACAGTGTGACCGTACACGAAGGGTTTTCAGGAGGCCGCGGCCTTGAGACAAGACCAGGACCAGAACGTCGCCCCGGGGAGAGAGCCGGAGGCGTCTCCTGACTTCTCCCACGCCAGCGTCCCCCTCGCCAAGCAGCTCATTGCCGCCGGCGAGTTGCGCAAGGCGCGCCTCATGCTCGAGCAGATCGTCGAGAAAGCCCCCGAGGCCGACGCCCTCGTCACCCTGGCGACGCTCGAGATCGACAACCCGAAACGCCAGTCCGACGCCCTCGACCACCTCAAGCGCGCGCTCGAACTCACGCCGCAGCACACCGAGGCCTGGCTCCTCCTCGCGAACTACTGGGGGCTCAAGGGGCAGGCCGACAAGCAGAAACGCTGCCTCGAGAAGATCCTCTCCTACGACAAGGCCAACAGCGACGCGCGCGACGCTATCGAGCTGCTCGTGACCAGGAAGTGATACGGCCGGGGCCCTCCGGGTGCGCGCCGGCATCGCCGCTGGCCCGCGTGGGCGCGGCCATGTGTGCCCCTGCGGAGAGAAAAGATGCGTGATGAGCTTTCTTGGATCGAAGAACTCCCGGCATCGGTGACCCTGACGGACGCCTCCGGCACGATCATCGCGATGAACGCCCGCTCGCGCGCCACGTTCGCCGCCGAGGGCGGCGCCGCGCTGCTCGGCGCCAGTGTCTTTCCGTGCCATCCCGAGCCGGCTCTGGCCGCAATCCGCACGCTCTACGAAACCCAGGCGCCGAACCACTACACGATCAGCAAGGGCGGGCAGAAAAGGATCATCCACCAGCTCCCCTGGTACCGCGACGGGCACTTCGCGGGGCTCGTCGAGATCTCGATCCCGATCCCCGACACCCTCCCCCACTTCGATCGCGACTGACGGAACGACCGGGCTCCGAGCAAAGCAAAGCCGTGGTCCGTGGTCAGTGGACCGTGGTCCGAGCCGGCTGCGCCGGCCGCAGGCCGCGCAGCGTCGAGCGCCCCCCTCGAAGAAGAAGAAGCGCTATCGGCGGCGCCTGCCGGCGGCGCCCTTCACGTCAGTGGGTAGTGTCTTCCTGGTGGATCAGGTACCTCTTGATCTTCTGCGTCGTCGTCTTTTCGAACTCCCCCTCCTTGATCTGCACGCGCCGGATCTGCTTGTACAGGGGGAGCCTGCGGTTGAGCGCCCTGACCTCCTTGTTGATCTCGTCCTCGATCCACGCGCGGGTGATCTCGGCGCCGGTCTTCTCCGCGTGCTGGTGGATCGTCTCGGCGTTGGGGACGATCATCACCGAGATCTCCTCGTCCCCTGCCGGGCCCCTGGCGCCGTAGACCACCGACTCGAGCACCAGCGGAATCGCGTTCACCTGGTCCTCGAGTTCCTCGGGGAACACGTTCTTGCCGTTGGCGGCCACGATCACGTTCTTCTTCCGTCCCGAGACGTGCAGGAAGCCGTCGCCGTCGAAGGCGCCGTAGTCGCCGGTGTGGAACCATCCGTCCTTCAGGACCTGGCGCGTCGCATCCTCGTTCTTGTAGTACCCGAGCATCACCGAGGGCCCGCGCACGACGATCTCGCCGCGGCCGTCGTCGTCGGCATCCTCGATGCGCACCTCGAGGTTCGGCAGCGGCAGGCCCGCGGCGTCGTCCCGGAACTTCCGCAGGCGGTTGAGCGCGACGATCGGCGAGGTCTCGGTGAGCCCGTACCCCTGCAGGAGCGTGAACCCGAAGCCGCGCATCCCTTTCGAGACTTCAGGGTTGGGCGCCGCGCCGCCGACGATCAGGATGCGGATGGCGCCGCCCAATTTGGTGTGAATCGCGGCGAACATCTTCCTGCGCAGGCCCCCGATCCCAACGGCCTCCGTGGCGCTCGCGACGCCAGCCATCGGCTTGACGAGCAGCGAGGCAATCCGCTTCTCGCTCACACCCGCCTGGATGCGCTTGAACATCTTGTCGTAGAGCAGCGGCACCGCGAGCAGGACGGTCGCGCGCACGCGCTGCAGGTCCTCGACCACGGTCTTGAGCGAGCGCGCGAAGTGCACCGATGCGCCGACCGTGAGCGGGCACAGCATGCCACAGGTGCACTCGTAGGTGTGATGGATCGGCAGGACCGAGAGGAACCGGTCGCTCTCCAGCAGCTCGACCATGGAGAGCATCGCCATCAGGTTGGAGACGACGTTGCGCTGCGAGAGCATGACGCCCTTGGCGCGGCCCATCGAGCCCGAGGTGAAGACGATCACCGCGACCGCGTCGGGGTCGAGGTGAGGGAACGGATCTCCAGGCGCCGCCGGCTCGGCTGCGATCATCTGCGCCATCGAGTGGACACGGTGCCCCCGTTCGGGGAGGTCCATGTCCACGAGCACCTTGAGCCCCTTGACCGAGGGCGCGAGCGTGAGCACGGTATCGCGCAGCCCCTCCGAGAACACCACGGCTTTGGCGTCCGAGGCGTGGAGGATGGTGACGATCTCGTTCTCCTTGAGGCTCTTGTCGATCGGCACCACGACCATATTGAACGCCGCCGCGGCCAGGTACGCGATCACCCACTGGACTCGATTCTCCGCGATGACGGCCACGTGATCACGCTCGTCGAGCCCGACCCGGCGCAGCGCCCGCCCGAAGCGCGCCACGGTGTCGGCCAGTTCCTGGAACGTCAGGCGTCCGATCGGCGTCTCGTTGAGGTCCTCGAGCGCCAACTTGGTTCCGTGGCGCTGGGCCGAGCCGCGCAGAAGGTCCTGCAGCGAGTCCAGATGCGGCACCGGGAAGAGCGGATACTCCTCGTTGAGCACCTTCATCGTCGCCTCCAGCGCTTCCTCTCAAGATGGCGGATCAGGCTACCACAACCTCCGGCACCCTCCCGGCGCAGCGGAGGACGTTGCCTGGCTCTGCCGGTGCCGCGGGTGCCGTTCGTTGTTCTTTTCAGTGCGTGAGGCCTGTTCTGTTTTACCCCGCGGGCTACGGCCGGTCGTCCAGCCCAGTTGATTCTTCTTCCACTGCGTGGAGCCTCTTGCTTGCCGGTCCCGCGGGTGGCCGGATGCGGGCCCGGGCGCCCCCGCGCCCGAGCCCGCATGCTCCTGTGGCCGCGACCGGACAGGGCGAGCCGCGCCGGGGCCCCTCGCTGTTCCCTTCGCTTCGCTCAGGGCCATCGACACCCCGGCGCGGCTCGCCCGTCCGGGACC
>NCBR01000330.1 GCA_002279285.1 Acidobacteria bacterium 37-71-11 | reverse complement strand
GCGGATCGCCCTGTCCGGTCGCGGGCACAGGAGCATGCGGGCTCGGGCGCGGGGGCGCCCGGGCCCGCATCCGGCCACCCGCGGGACCGGCAAGCAAGATCGCCTCCACGGAAGTGGAATATGCAACGGTGAGCCCGAGCGACCCGGCCGTAGCCCGAGGGGCAGAACAAGACAGCCTCACGCAGTGAAAGGGAAGACGGCGGACCATCGATGAGGGATCGGCATTTTCGGGGCGGGCTGCTAGCATGGCGGGCATGGTGAAGGGGCGTCTGGCGCTGGCCGTCACCCTGCTGGCCGCGGCCGCCGCAACGGCGGCGGAACCGGCTCGCGAGCTGACGCACCGCGTCTGGCTGCTGTCGGGGGTCCCGGATGCCGGGATGCTCACCGCCCTGCGCGCGGCCGGGGTCGACGGGTTGGTCGTGCCGGTGGGGCGGGTGGAGGTGGGGGACGGTTCGTCGCGCTTCACCCTCGCGCCGCTCCCGGACCTGCGCGCGCTCGCCGGCTGGCCGGTGACCGCCCTCGTCTGGGTGGACGGAGCGGACAAGGCGAGCGGCGACCCGCAGGCGTTCGCGGCGCAGTTCGCGCCGGCGCAGCGCGGCCTTCCCGGGTCCCCGCGGCTGCTCTTCGCCTCCCGGCGGTTCTTCCCGGGGCTCGCCGGGTTTGCAACCGGCGTCGCCTCCCGGCTCAAGCAAACGGTTGAGTTGGCGGCGCCGGTGCAGGAACTCGCCGCGCACCTCCCGCCGCGAGGGTGGACGCACATCCGCCCGGTGGCGGTTGCGCTCGGCAACCCGAGCGCGCTCGGCTTCCCGGCCGCCACGCTCCAGGACGACCTCGCGGCGCTCGACCGACTGGACGCGACCGGTACGCCGTACCGCGTGGCGGTCGTGGTCGCCCCGCTCGCCGACCCGGCACCCGGGCCCGCCGGCGCTTCACTCGCACTCCTGGCGAGCGGGGAGACGGCCGTGTACGCCCCCGGGGAGCGCGGCGACACGTTCCGGCTGCGCCAGCCGGTGGACTGGGGAGGGGTCGAGGTTGCGGCTGGGCGCAGCATCACGGTCGAGGCCGTCGATACCGCCCGGTACCACCGCGACCTCGGCCTGCTGCTGCGGCCGGCCCGGCCGGCGCTGGAGGGGTGGGACACCGTCGGCCTCCCGGCTCCGGAGCCGGCGCTCGGGATGAGCCGCGAGGCGTTCCTCGAGTACTTGCAGGGTGGGAGTCCATACCCGGTGCCGCGGGTGGACGTGGAGTGGGTCGGATCCGCGACGATGCGGGTCGCGTTGGCGAACCCCACGGCGCAGGCAAGCGCGCTCTCGACGACCGGCAACTGGGTGGAACTGCGGTTCGCCGGCACCGAGGTGCGCGACGCGCAGCTCGGGGAGTTCTCCGGGATGGAGTACGGGAGCATTGACGCCGGCGGAACATGGCGGCGGACGGCGGCGCGCGGCGCCTCCGCGCTCCGGTTCTACCTCACCTTCATCCCACCCCAGGCGCGCGTAGCCGGCGCCCTGGTCACCTTCATCTCCCGCCCGCGGGCGGTGGAGACCCGCTGGGGGATGCGGGTCGGTGACGGCGGCGCCGTGACCGGGTCGCTTGAGGGAGTGGCGCTCAGGAAGCGGTGAGGGAACCCACGAGGTCGACCACGGCCTCGGCGCCGCCGACCCGCAGCCCGTCGGCGCACAACCAGGCGCTCACCGACCGGCCGCGGACGCGGAGATCGCCGCAGACGATCCCGCCCTGCTTGACCGCGCCGGCCACCGTCGTGACCTCGTTGCGGCGCGGCAGGCGCATCCCGGGGGCGGACCGGATCAGCGCGCGGACGCGCTCGAGAGTGGACTCGTTGGCGCACGACGCCAGCACGGTTGCCAGGTGACCGTGGAAGACGCCGGCGTCGATGACGTTCGCCGTGGCCTCGAGGCGCGGGAAGATCTCAGCGAGTTGGGTTTCGAGGAGCCTCGAGCGCTCGACCGGCGCGGGGGACAGGTCGAACGCCAGGATGCCGGGGAGATGGATGGCCTTGCCCTCGGGGTGTCCGGACAGGCGCGCCGCCCCCTGGGCCGCCAGCTCGTCGAGCGCGTCGGCACCGAACCCCGCCGCCGGACACAGCACGGTGAGGTGGGCCGCCTCGGGTGCGAGCGGGGCGAGGGCCGCGAGCAGCCGGGTGGGAGCGGCGAGGGCGGGGTCGGGAAGGTGGTACCACGGGGGCGACGGCCGGACCGGCGGCGCAGCGTTGACGACGCA
>NCBR01000128.1 GCA_002279285.1 Acidobacteria bacterium 37-71-11 | reverse complement strand
GGCCAGCAGTACGTGCACGACGGCACCTGGTTGTAGTTGATCGGCGGCGGGTTCTTCCCCGCAATGTGCTCGGCGGCCAGGACGCCCTGCATCGAGGCGACGTGGGCGAGCCACGGGGTGGTGAGCAGGTCGCCGAGTGCGTACACGCCTTCCTCGCGAGTGCGGCAGAACTCGTCCACGATGATGCGGCCGCGCTCGATCTGGACCTTCGTGCTCTCGAGCCCGATCCCCTTGAAGTTGGCTTGCCGTCCGACGGCCAGCAGCAGTTTGTCGGCCTCCAGCTCGAGCGTCTCGCCGCCGGCGGTGACGGCCTTGCAACGGACGACACCGTCCGCGACCCTGGCGTCCTCGACACGGGTCGCGACGTGCACCGCGATCCCCTGGCGGCGGAACGCCTTGGCGACCTCGGCGGAGACGTCGGCATCCTCGAGCGGCAGGACGCGGTCGAGCAGCTCGACCACCGTGACCTTGGCGCCGAAGCGGGAGAAGACCGACGCGAACTCCATCCCGACCGCGCCGGCGCCCAGCACCAGCAGGCGCGCCGGCACCTCGTTGAGTTCGAGCGCGTGGTCGGAGTTGATGAGGCGGTCGCCGTCGGCGGCGAGGAACGGCAGGTCGCCGCAGCGCGAGCCGGTCGCCAGGATGATGTTCTTCGCCTGAAACTTCTCGGTCGAGCCGTCGGGCTTCGTGACCTCCACCGTCCGGCCGCCCGCGAGACGGCCGGTCCCCTGCACCCACGCGACCTTGTTCTTCTTGAACAGGCCCTCGATGCCCTTGGCGTTCTTGGCCACGACCCGATGCTGGTGCGCGTGGGCGGCGGCGAGGTCGAGCGCCACGCCGCTGCAGACGACGCCGAACTTGCCGCCCTCGCGCGCCTGCTGCAGCAGGTCGGCCGTGTGGAGCAGCGCCTTGGTGGGGATGCAGCCGCGGTGGAGGCAGGTGCCGCCGAGGAACGGATCCTTCTCCACGACGAGGACGTTCAGCCCGAGCTGGCCGGCGCGGATCGCGGCGACGTAGCCGCCGGGGCCGGAACCGATGATCACGAGGTCGTGCGCGGCATCAGTCATGGCGAGACTTCCTCCGAGGCCGCAGGTGGCGGCGACTCATTCTAACCTGGACGCCGGGCGGCAGCGCTACACGACGATGATTCTCGGGAACGAAGCCCTGGCGAAAGACCCGAACTTGCGGCAGTAGACGGAGTACGTGTAGACCATGGGCTCCTTCGTCTTCGCCGCCGAGACGGTGAGCGTTTTGCCCGTCGCCGGCACCGCGAACACCGGCCCGCGGGTGCGCGGGAAGAGGCCCGCCGCCCGGGCGGGCGTCGGCACGAACACCGTCAAGGGGCCGACCTTCGACTTGAAGGTCACGACGCCGCCGGGTCGGACGAACGCGTCCCGCGGGTCCACGCGGCACTCCCCCTTGTCATCGAGGAACACGGTCACGACCACGCGTTTCGGTGATGCCTTCCTTGCCTTCAGCTTGCCATCGTACCTTTCCATGCCCTCTCTCCTTTCGTGCTCGGCGGCAGCCGCAGTCGGCCGCCGCCCTGGCGGTGTCCGCCATTTCGTTCACCGTGTCACGCTCCCCCGATCGGGCCCTAGTAGTCGCCTGAGGCGCGGGTCCTGCAGCAATCCTTCGAACGCCGACCTCTGTTGGAGATCGGTGGCGGGGAAACCGAGCTTGAGGCCGGTCTCGATCCAACGGATCGCGTTTTCCTTGTCCCCGAGGTCGGCGCAGACGTCCGCGATCGCGACCGCGAGGTCCGCCTGTTCGCGCCCTGCGGCTTCGACCTGGACGAGGTACGCTCGTGCCCTGTCTTTCTCCCCGAGGGTGGCGCAGTAGCTGGCGAGGTCCACGAGCACCACCGGGTCGTGCGGGTTGACGGCAAGCTGCCGCTCGGCGAGCTTTACCGCGGTCAACCGAGCCTCCCGCGATTGCGGGTCGTGGCCCCCGAGCCGGTGGTACGCGATCCCCAGGTTGCCCCACACGACGTAGTCGCGGTCGTCGAGCGCGCACCCCTTCTCGTACTGCCGGATCGCCTCGTTCCAGTCCTTCTGCACGAACGCCAGGGTGCCGAAGTTCGAGTAGGCGGCGTAGGTCGGCCGGATCGCGATGGAACGCTCGAACATCGCGCGCGCGTCGGCGTACCGACCGACGCTGAAGTAGAGGGCACCGAGGTTGTTGGCGATCCATTCGTTGTTGGGGTCGAGCGCCATCGCTTCGCGGTACATCGCCGCAGCCTCGGCGTACCGGCTGCGGTGCCAGTAGAACTGGGCGAGGCTCTTGTATGACGGCCACAGGCCCGGCTGGGCGGCGATCGCGCGTTTGTACGCGGCCTCGGCGTCATCGAAGCGGCCGAGCGTCTCGTACGCGGTGGCCAGCCCGCGCAGCGCGCTCGCATCCGCAGGGTTCGGGACGAGCGCGAGCTCGAACTCTCGGACCGCATCCTCGGCGTCGCCTTTCGTGAGCCGGATGATCCCGAGCGCGGCGTGGACCTGCGGAAGGGTGGGATCGAGATCGGCGGCCCGGCTGCCGGCGGCGACGGCCTTGGCGACGAGGTCGGGGTCTTTCGCCGTCTGGTACTGGGCGAGGTAGGCCTCGCCGAGACCCGCGTACGCGAGCGCGAACCCGGGGTCGAGCGCCGTCGCCCGCCCGAACAGGGCGACGGCCGCCGCGGCGTCCGGCGTGCCCTGGCTCGGGTGCAACGCCCCGAGTGCCCGCAGGTAGCAGTCCTGCGCCGCGGCGACGGTCGTGCCGCCGGGCAAGGGCTTGCTCCGGGCGTCGCGCGGCAGCTCCAGGTCCAGCATCTCGGCGAGCGCCCACACCGCCTTGTCCTCGATCAGGTAGAGCTCCGCGTCGCTCTCGTCGATGGTCTTGGAGCTGATCTGCCGGGCCGTCGGGCCGTCCACCCGGTTGAGGTTGAGCGTGACCCGGACGTGGCCCGCGTCGCGTTGGACGAACCCCGTGACGGCCAGGTTGACGCCCAGTCCGTCACGCGCCTTCATCGGGCTCGCGATCCCCTTGTCCCTGACGTCGGAAAACGGCACGACCCACACCTGGTAGCGCTCGAGCTGGGTGAGCCGGCTCGTCAGGCTCTCCGGCAGGCCATCGCAGAACCCCTGGTTCGACGGATCGCCGCCGACGTTGGCGAACGGAAGGACCGCCAGGACCTTGTGGGCCGACGCCTCGGCCGGGCGGACGAGGGCGCGCAGTTCGGGGCGCAACGCGACCGCCGCCGCCAGCGCGACGAGCAACGCCCCGGCGAGGACTCCGATCGCCAGGCGGCGGCGTCCGGGAGGTCCGGCCGGCGCCATGCCCGGGGAGGTCGGCGCGGTGGCGAGGCTGAGGGTGCGGCGGACGCAATCGAGGTCGGCGCGCAGCTCCGTGGCATTCTGGTAGCGTTCGGAGGGGTCCTTGCGCAGGCAGCGGGCGACGATCGCGGCGAGCGAGCGGGACACGCCGGGCCGCACGCTCTCCAGAGGCGCAGTCTCCTCATTGAGGACGGCGTGGAGGACACCCTGCTCGTTGCCGCTCGCGAACGGGAGGTGGGCGGCCAACATCTCGTACATCACCACACCGAGCGACCAGAGGTCCGAGCGTTGGTCCGCCGCTGCACCGCGCGCCTGCTCCGGCGACATGTACGCCGCCGTGCCGACGACCTGTCCGGTCCTCGTGATCCGCGCCTGCCCGGCCAGGGTCGCCAAGCCGAAGTCGACGAGCTTGACGGTGCCGTCGCGCGTCAGCATGACGTTTGCGGGCTTGATGTCGCGGTGGACGATCCCATGCTGGTGCGCCTGGGTCAGCCCGTCGGCGATCTGCATCGCGATGACGACCGCCTCGTCGATGGCGAGCGGCCCGCGCGCCAAGCGGCTCCTGAGCGATTCGCCGTCCACGAACGCCATGCAGATGAACACCTGGCCGTCGGGGGTTTCGTCGATTTCGTGAATCGCGCAGACGTGCGGGTGGTCGAGGGCGCTGGCCGCTTGAGCTTCCAGCAGGAAGCGCTCCTTCGCCGTTTCGTCCCTGGTCAGCTCAGGCGGGAGGAACTTCAGGGCGACGAAACGCTTGAGGCGCGTGTCCTCGGCCTTGAACACGACACCCATCCCGCCGCCGCCGAGGCGCTCGACGATCGTGTAGTGGGAGACCGTCGTTCCGATCACACGCCACGCCGGGGGCTCCGGATACGCCCCTCCACGGTCCTCGGAAAATGCAGAACGCACTCACTCATTGCCCGGACTCTATATTCCATATCGTGCAGGAACAGAGTTTTGTCAAGTCGGAGCGGGCAGTTGCGGCGGCCCGCGCCGGCGCGATAATCGGGTCATGCGCCCCGCCGCCGCTCCCGTCGTGTCGGTCGTGACGCTGCTGGCGCTCGGTTTCGCAGCCGCCGTCGCGCAGGCGGTGTTGCTGCGCGAGGCGATGGCGGCGATCGGGGGCTCGGAGCTGGCGTGGGGCTCGGTGCTCGCGGTGTGGCTGGCCGGGATCGGGGCCGGGGCGTGGCTGGGCGCCCGGCGCGGCGGCGCGTCGCTCGCCGCGTTCGGTCCGCTCGCGGTGATGGCCTCGACCGGCGCGGCGGTCGTGCTCGTGCGCGCCGCCCCGGTGCTGACGGGCGCCGGCGCCGGCCAGACGGTGACGGCGTGGGGCGGCGCCTGGGTGTGGGGGTTCGCCGTGGCGGCGCCGGCGCTCGCCGGCGGGTGGTGCTTCCCGGCCGCCGCGGCGGGGCTTGCCGGGCCGGGCGGACCGGCGCTCGCCTACGCGCTCGAGAGCGGCGGGGCGATGGTTGGCGGGCTCGCATTCACGTTCGCGCTGGCGCCGGGAGGGGCGGCGGCGGCCGTGTGCGTCGGGGCCGGCGTCTGCGCCGCCGCCCTGCTGGCGTCGCGCGGCGCCGGGTGGCTCGCGCTCGCACCGCTGCTCGCCGGACTCGCGGTGGCGGGTCCGGCCGCCCGGGGGTTGGCGCATGCGGGGTGGGGCTGGTCCGGTCGGCTGGGCGAACTCGCGGCCTGGCGGGAGACGCACGTGCAGCGCCTGGAACTCGCCGCCGGCTCGCCGGCCGCAATCTACGCCGACGGCCGGCTGGCGGCCTCGTTTCCCGATCCGTTCGGGACGGTCGAACGCGCCCACCTGGCGATGCTCCTCCACCCGCACCCGGCGCGCGTGCTCGTGATCGGTGCAGCCGACGGGGCCTTCGTGTCCATGCTGCGGCATCCTGTGGAGCGGCTCGTCGCCGTCGAGGAGGATCCCGGCCTCGCGGTGGTCCTGCCGCGCTGGCTCGGGCCGCCGGCAGCGTCGGCCTGGACCGACCCCAGGTTCTTCCTGGAGGCCGGCGATCCGCTGCGCCTCGTCGGCCGCGAGAAAGGTCTGGACCTCATCGTTCTCGACGATGGCGACCCGACCACGCTGCGGCGCAACCGCACCCGGACCGTGGAGTTCTTCCGCGCCTGCCGCGAGGCGCTCGCCCCGGGCGGCGTCGTCGCGGTGCGCGTGGGGGTGGGGGACACCTACCTCGCGGGCGCGGGCGGGCGCCTGCTCGCGATCCTCGCGGCGACGCTCGCCCGGGTGTTCCCCGCGGTGGTCGCCGTGCCCGGAGACGAGGTGTTGCTGGTCGCGGGCCGCGAGCCCGGGACCGTGACGGTGGACCCTGCGGTCCTGCTCGCTCGCTGGCGCGCCCAGGGCGCCCGTGACGGTGACTTCGACCCGCGCGTGGTCCCGCTCCTGGTCGACCCGGCCAGGGCCGCTCCACTGCAGGCGTTTCTGCACGCGTCGCGGGCGCCGGTGAACACCGCCAGGCATCCGCGGGCGGTGCTGCTGGCGGCGGCGCTGCGCGAGGCACGCGGGGCGCCGCCGCTGCTGAACGCGGCGCGGGCGCTGGAACGGTTGACGCCCGCTGTGCTGGGCATCGCGGTCGCGCTGGCGGCCGTGCTACTGCTCGCCCGAGGGGCCGTCGGCGCCGCCTTCGGGATGGAATCCGGGGTGATCGTCGGGTTTGCCTCGATGGGATGGTGGGTGCTGCTGCTGGCGTGCTGGCAGGAAACCGTCGGCTCGGTGTACGGCGAGGTTGGGGCGCTCTCCGCGGCGTTCATGGCGGGGACGGTCGCCGGGGCGTTCGGAGCGCGCCGTTGGTTGCCGGCGGGCGCCGGGACGCTCGCGGGCGTGCTGGGCGCCGGGGCGGCGGTGTCGGCCGCGATCGCCGCTGGGGTTCCGCTTGCGTTTCCCCGGGCCGCGATCGTGCCGCTGCTCCTCTTGGGCGGCGTCCTTACGGGTGCGGCGTTCCCCTCGGTCTCGCTGCTCGCTGGGGGTGGTGCGCCGCGGCGCGGGGTGGGGCGGGGGTTCGCGGCCGATGAAGCGGGGGCCGCCGTGGCCGCGTTGCTCGTGGGCCTGGTGGTCCTGCCGTCGGCGGGACTCGCGGCCGGCGCGCTCGGGATCGCGGCGCTCGAGGTCGCGGCCGCGGCGGCGCTCCTCCTGGCGGCCTCGCGCAGGCGGCGGTAGGATGACGGCGGAGGGGCGGATGGACGCGCAGCAGAAGAGGGCGCGCTACGGGCGCGTCGTCGAGCAGCTCAGGACGCTCTACGCCGCGACCGCCGATCCGGTGTCCCGGATGGCGACCGCGGCCGCGGTCCTGCACGCGAAGATGCCGGGGTTCTTCTGGACCGGCTGGTACCTGCTGCGCGACGGCGCGCTGACCGTGGGGCCGTACCAGGGCGCGCTCGCGTGCCTGGTGCTGAAGGCCCACACCGGCGTCTGCTGGGCGGCGGTCGATCGCGGCGAAAGCGTGATCGTCCCCGACGTGCACGCGTTCGCCGGGCACATCGCCTGCGACTCGCGCTCGCGCTCCGAGATCGTCGTGCCGCTGCGGGACGCCGCGGGCGCGATCGTCGGTGTGCTCGACGTGGACTCCGAGAGCCTCTCGCGGTTTGACGAAGTAGACCGCGAGGGCCTCGAGGCCGTCGCGGCTCTCATCCACGGCTGAGGTCTCTCTTAGCCCCTCGGGCGAAGCGGCGTTCGGGCCTTGCTCGCCCCCGCGCCCGGTTCTCGTTTTTCACTGCGTGAGGCTGTCTTGTTTTGCCCCGCGGGCTGCGGCCGTGGTCGCTCGGGCGGCGCATCGAGCGCCGCCCTCCGACCCGCCTGCGCGTGCGA
>NCBR01000002.1 GCA_002279285.1 Acidobacteria bacterium 37-71-11 | reverse complement strand
CTCGCCGGCCACCACCTTCATCACCAGCCGCGGCTGCCCCTACTCGTGCAGCTACTGCGATCGATCCGTGTTCGGCAGCTCGTTCCGCGCCCACAGCGCGGAGTATCTGGTCGACCACCTTGCCTTCCTCAAGAGCCGCTACGGGATCCGCCACGTCAACATCTACGACGACAACTTCACCCTGAAGAAGCCCCGGGTCGAGGAGTTCGTGGAGAAGCTGAGCTCGCGGGATCTCGGCATCACCTTCAACTGCATCGGCCGCCCCAACCACCTGGACGGCGATCTGATCCGGACCCTCAAGCTGGGGGGATGTTGGATGATCAACCTGGGGGTGGAGTCCGGGGATCAGGACGTCATCAGCAAGCACCGCACGAGCAGTGACCTGGAAGAAGTCGCACAGACCGTGCATCAGGTACGCGAGGCGGGCATCCGGGTCAAGGGTCTGTTCATGATGGGCATCCCCGGCGAGACGGAGGACTCGATCGCCCACACCATCGCCTACGCCGTGCGTCACCCGTTCAGCGACGTCAACCTCACGAAGTTCACCCCCTTCCCGGGCTCCCCCATCTATCGCACGATCCTCGAACACGGCGAGTTCGACGAGGATTGGGAGAAGATGAACTGCGCGAACTTCGTATTCATCCCGCGGGGCTTCACGAAGGAGCGGCTCGAGGCGCTGTACCTCCGGTTCTACCGCACCTTCTACAAACGTCCGTCCGGCCTCCTGAACTTCGTGAGCATGATCTGGAAATCGCCCGAAAGCTGGCGCCGCTTCATCGGCAACGCGGGGGCCTTCATCGATGTCGCGCGGCAGATGAAGCGCCGTTCCGCGGGGGAGGCGGGTGGTCCTCGCGGGCAGGGCGCACCCTCGGAAAACTGACATTGCGTTAAATGCCGTTTCCTGATCCCATCCAACACCTTCTGCGACACGTTCGGACTTCACGACGGGTAGCACCGCCCGTCGGCTCGCCGCGGGGTTGGGTGGGTGGATGGGTGTTGCCGTATCGTGCCGCCGGCAGTACGGCCTCCCCTTATTTCGCCAGGTACGAGGACGCAAAGCTGAACCTGGGTTGAACCGGACCGGGTTGTCGCTGTCCCTTGTCTAGTAAGCAAATAGCATGAAACGAGATAATGGACTAGCAATGGGCACGTCGGCGATGTAGGATCTCGTGGGCGCGGCCCATGGGGGTTCGAGTCCCCCCTTTCGCACCATCAGGAGCAAGCATGAGCTATGAGATCGAACGCGCCACCCCGTGCCGGGTCGTCGTGACGGCCACCATCGGCCCGGAGGAGGTGCGCTCCGAGCGCGAGCACGTCCTCGGCGACTGGCTGCGCGGCGCGCGCATCGACGGCTTCCGCAAGGGCAAGGCGCCCCGCGCGCTGGTGGAGCGGCGCTTCGCCAACGAGATCCGCGACGACCTCGAGGAGCACCTGACTCGCCGCACGTGGGACCAGGTCAGGACCGACGAGAAGCTTCGCCCCGCCTCGCCGCTCGGCATCAAGGAGTCGGGCTGGCTCGACTCCGGCGAGTACAAGTTCAAGGGGGAGTTCGACGTCTATCCGACCGTGACGCTGCCGCCCCTGGACGGCTTCAGGGCGCCGGCGTTCGACCTCGAACCCGGCGAGGACGAGCTGGCGGGCGCGATCGAGCAGCTGCGCGAACGCCAGGCGGCCTGGGAGCCGGTGGCGGACGAGCCGGCGGCCGAGGGGATGCTGGTCGAGGCGGAGGTCGACGGGGCGTTCCCCGACGGCGACGGCGAGGCGTTCCACGAGGACCGCTCGCTGTTCCAGCTCGGGCGCTCCGAGGTCTACCCCGAGATCGAGGCCGCGGTGACGGGCAAGGCCGTCGGCGACACCGTCACCACCGAGCGCACGGCCGGCGGTGAGGGGGGCGAGGAGCATCCCGCAAAGCGCGTGACCTACAAGGTGCGGATCAAGAGCCTGCGGCGCAAGCGCCTTCCGGAGGTGGACGAGGCGTTCGCCACCTCGATCGGGATCACGGGTGGGGTGGAGGCGCTGCGCGAACGTGTCCGCGAGCGCCTGCAGGCCAGCAGGACGGAGCGCCGCCGGGACGTCTGGCGGGAGGCGCTGGTGACCCACCTGGCCGACGGCCACACGCTGGACCTGCCGGAAGGGGTGGTGCGCGACGACACCCGCAAGGAGCTGGTCGAGTTCGCCCAGGCGCTGGCGCAGCGCGGGATCGACCCCGATCAGGCCAAGGTGGACTGGGAGAAGCTCGAAGGCGAGATGCGCGGCCGGGTGGAGCAGCGGTTGCGCGCCGAGGTCCTCCTCGACGCGCTCGCCGAATCGCTCGGGATCGCCGTTTCCGCCGCCGAGGTCGACCACGAGGTGGAGCACCAGGCGCAACGCCTTGGCGTGCCGTTCGCGGAGCTGCGCGGCAACCTCGCCAAGGGCGGCGGTCTCGAGCGCGTGGGCGCGCTCCTGCGGCGCGAGAGGGCGGTGGACGAGGCGCTCGAGAAGTGCGCGGGCGCGGGAGCGTGAGGCGATGGCGCCCGCCGGCAACGGCGCGCGGGCGGCGCCCGAGGGGGGTGACGGCATGTTGATACCGATGGTCGTCGAGCAGACCAGCCGGGGCGAGCGGGCCTACGACATCTTCTCCCGCCTGCTCAAGGACAACGTGATCTTCCTTGGCGAACCGATCGACGACCACGAGGCCTCGGTCGTGATCGCCCAGATGCTCTTCCTCGAGGCGGAGAACCCGGAGAAGGACATCCACCTGTACATCAACTCGCCGGGCGGCTCGGTGACGGCCGGGCTCGCGATCTACGACACGATGCAGTACGTTAAGCCCGACGTCGCGACGACCTGCATGGGGCAGGCGGCCTCGATGGCGGCTGTCCTGCTCGCCGGCGGCGCCAAGGGGAAGCGCTTCGCGCTCCCGCACGCCCGGATGCTGCTGCATCAACCCCTGCTCTACGGGCTGGGCGGCCAGGCCACGGACATCGACATTCACGCCAAGGACATCCTCCGGCTCCGCCAGCGCCTCAACGAGATCCTGCAGCTGCACACCGGCCAGCCGCTGGAGCGGATCTTCGCCGACACCGAGCGCGACTTCATCCTCGAGGCGGCCGAGGCGCAGAACTACGGCCTGGTCGACAAGGTCATCGAACACAGGGAATAGGAGTTGCGCGGGAGCGTTACGGCGGCAGGGTGTAGAATGGCCCGTGGAGCCTAAGGTATGGTGACTCGCGAAACCTCGTCCGAGCTGCTGCGCTGCAGCTTCTGCAACAAATCGCAGCGCGAGGTGCGCAAGCTGATCGCCGGCCCGAACGTGTACATCTGCGACGAGTGCGTCGACATCTGCCTCGACATCATCGCGGAGGACCGCGCCCGCGAAGCGCGCGAGTCCCGCCGCTCCCTTGCCAAGCCGGAAGAGGTCAAGACGTTCCTCGACTCCTACGTGATCGGCCAGGAGCCCGCCAAGAAGAAGCTGGCGGTCGCGGTGTACAACCACTACCGCCGCATCGACTACCTGTCGCACTCGACGCGCCCCGATGTCGAGCTGTCGAAGTCGAACATCCTGCTCATCGGACCGACAGGGACGGGCAAGACGCTGCTCGCGCAGACGCTCGCCCGGATGCTCGAGGTCCCGTTCACGATCGTTGACGCCACCACCCTGACGGAAGCCGGCTACGTCGGCGAGGACGTCGAGAACATCCTCTTGCGCCTGTACCAGGCGGCCGACGGGGACCGGGAGCGGACCGAGCGCGGCATCGTGTACATCGACGAGATCGACAAGATCGCCCGCAAGCAGGACTCGCCCTCGATCACCCGCGACGTCTCCGGCGAGGGGGTGCAGCAGGCGCTGCTCAAGATCCTCGAGGGGACGGTGGCCAACGTGCCCCCGCAGGGCGGGCGCAAGCATCCGCACCAGGAGTTCATCCAGATCGACACCAGCAACATCCTGTTCATCTGCGGCGGCGCGTTCGTCGGCCTCGAGGACATCGTAGCCCGCCGCCTCAACCAGAAGTCGATGGGGTTCCAGGCTCACATCCTCACGCCGGCGGAGCGCTCCGCCAGCGAGCTGATGTCCCTCGTCCACCCCGAGGACCTCATCAAGTTCGGGATGATCCCCGAGTTCGTGGGCCGCGTCCCGGTGGTCGCGAACCTGCACGAGCTCGATCGGGACGCCCTGGTCCGCATCCTCACCGAGCCGAAGAACTCCCTGGTGCGCCAGTACGAGACGATGCTCTCCTTCGAGGGAGTCGAGCTGCGCTTCACCGACGACGCGCTCACGGCGATCGCCGATGACGCGATCTCGCGCAAGGTGGGCGCGCGAGGTTTGAAGATCATCCTCGAAGAGCTGATGCTCGAAGTCATGTACCAGGTCCCGTCCCGCTCCGATATCACCGAGATCGTCGTCACGCGCGAGGTGGTTGAACGGCGTGTGGCACCGCTCGCCTCGATGCGTAAGGCGGGTTGAAGCCGCCTCGGGCAGCGCCCCGCGCCGTTTTCCGTCCTTCTTCCCAGGATTCTTGAGAGGTCGTCATGAGCGAGTCGAACATGCAAACGCTTCCGGTCGTGCCGTTGCGCGACATGGTCGTTTTCCCGCGGATGAAGTCCGCCTTCGTGGTCGGGCGCCCGGCCTCGGTGGCCGCCCTGCAACGCGCCCTCGAGGAAGCCGACAAGCGGATCTTCCTGGTGGCCCAGCGCGACCCGCAACAGGACGAGCCCGGCGAGGGCGACATCTTCGCGGTCGGTGTCGTCGCCACGATCCTGCAGCACGTGACGTTTCCCAACGGGACGATCAAGGTCGGGGTCGAGGGGGTGATGCGGGGACGGTGGACCCAGATCCACCAGCGCCCAGGCGCAGGGTACGAG
Organism: Acidobacteria bacterium 37-71-11; assembly: GCA_002279285.1. Lineage (GTDB taxonomy): Bacteria > Acidobacteriota > Thermoanaerobaculia > Thermoanaerobaculales > Thermoanaerobaculaceae > RBG-13-68-16. Next base: position 20,110 of record NCBR01000002.1, on the reverse strand, counting down.
GCCGAAGTCGAACTGCTCCCGTCGCAGCCGGTCGCGGACCCCAAGGTGAGCCGCTACCTCGCCAACCTGACGAACCTCTTCCAGCAGTACGCGCGCCTGTCGCAGCAGATCGGAGTCGAGGGCGTGCTCGCCGAGCTGCGTACCGAGGACCCCGACCTGTTCGCCGACACGCTGGCCGCGGCGTTGCCGGTCGCGACGCCGGAGAAGCAGAAGCTGCTCGAGGTGACGAACCCGCTCGACCGCCTGCAGCAGCTCAACGACCTCCTCGACATGGAGGTCGAGAAGCTGAACATCGACCGGCGCCTCAACGCGAAGGTCAAGAAGCAGATGGAGAAGGCGCAGCGCGAGTACTACCTCTCCGAGAAGATCAAGGCGATCAACGACGAGTTGGGGCGCACCGACAGCAAGGAGGAGTTCGAGGAGCTCGCCAAGAAGATCGAGGCCGCCGGCATGCCGAAGGAAGTCGAGGAGAAAGCGGTCGCCGAGCTCAAGCGTCTCGAGGGGATGGCGGCGATGTCGGCCGAGGCCACGGTCTCGCGCAACTACATCGACTGGCTGCTCGGCGTGCCGTGGAAGAAGGCGACGCGCGAGATCCGCAACATCAAGCGCGCCGAGGAGGTGCTCGAGGCGGACCATCACGGGCTCGAGAAGGTCAAGGAGCGCATCCTCGAGTTCCTGGCCGTGCGGCAGCTCGTCACCAAGACGAAAGGCACGATCCTCTGCTTCGTCGGTCCTCCCGGCGTCGGCAAGACCTCGCTCGCCAAGTCCATCGCCCGCGCCACCGGCCGCAAGTTCGTGCGCCTCTCGCTCGGCGGCGTGCGCGACGAGGCCGAGATGCGCGGGCACCGGCGCACCTACATCGGCGCGTTCCCCGGCCAGATCATCCAGATGATGAAGAAGGCGGGGACGGTCAACCCCGTGTTCCTGCTCGACGAGGTGGACAAGCTGGGGGCGGACTTCCGCGGCGATCCGGCGGCGGCGCTCCTTGAAGTGCTCGATCCCGAGCAGAACCACGCGTTCGTGGACCATTACCTCGACGTGGAGTACGACCTCTCTCGGGTGTTCTTCATTGCTACCGCCAACATTACCCACACGATCCCACCCGCGCTGCAGGACCGCATGGAGACGATCCACCTCTCGGGGTACACGCACGTCGAGAAGCTGCAGATCGCCCAGCGCTTCCTGGTGAAGAAGCAGATCGAGCAGCAGGGTCTCTCCAGGTTCAAGGTGAGCTTCGAGGACGCCGCCGTCGCGCTCCTGGTCGAGCGCTACACCCGCGAGGCCGGGGTGCGCAACCTCGAGCGCGAGATCGCCTCGGTGTGCCGCAAGCTGGCACGCGAGGTGCTCAAGAAGAAGACGCCCGCGGGCGCGGTGATCGCCGTGACGCCGGAGCGCATCGGCGAGCTGCTCGGCAAACCGCGCTTCCGGATCACGAAGGCGGGGGAACGCAGCGAGGTCGGGGTGGCCACCGGCCTGGCGTGGACCGAGGTGGGCGGCGAGATCCTCGGCACCGAGGTGAGCCTGATGCGCGGGAAGGGGACTCTGACCCTCACGGGGCAGCTCGGCGACGTGATGCAGGAGTCGGCCCGCGCGGCGCTCTCGTACGTGCGCGCCCGTGCGGTGCAGCTTCCGCTCCCGGCGGACTTCTTCGAGACCCGGGACATCCACGTGCACGTGCCCGAGGGCGCGATCCCCAAGGACGGCCCCTCGGCGGGCATCACCATGGCGATGGCGCTGCTGTCGGCCGTTGTGGGCGTCCCGGTGCGCCAGGACCTGGCGATGACCGGCGAGATCACGTTGCGCGGCAAGGTGCTGCCGGTGGGAGGGATCAAGGACAAGGTCCTGGCCGCCTTCCGGTCGGGGATCCGCGAGGTGATCTTGCCGGAGGAGAACGAAAAGGATCTGGAGGAGATCCCCGAGGAGGTCCGCAACGCCATCCAGTTCCACCTGGTCAAGGAGATGGACGAGGTGATCCCCGTCGCTCTCGACGGCGCGCTGCCGGCGGTCGTCCAGGGTGAGGCGGAGAGGAACGGCGCGCCGGCGCCCGAGGCCGTGCCGCACCAGTGAGCCCCGTGCGGATCGAGAACGTCACGCTGCGCGCCACGGTCGCCGAACACGGGAAGGGTCCGAAGGACGCCCTCCCGCAGGTGGCGTTTGCCGGCAGGTCCAACGTCGGCAAGTCGAGCCTGCTCAACAGCGTGTTCGGGCAGCGGCTGGCGGCGGTTTCGAAGACCCCGGGGAAGACCCGGACGATCAACTACTACCTGGTCAACAACCAGTGCTACTTCGTCGACCTGCCCGGCTACGGCTTCGCGCGCACCGGACGGGAGCAACGCCAGACCTGGGGCAGGAACGTCAGCGCGTACCTGCTCGAGGAGGAGCGCCTGCGGCTCGTGGTCGGGCTCGTGGATCCGCGCGTCCCGACGTCTCCGCTCGACGTCGATCTCGTCGGCTTTGTCCGGCAGGCGGGCGCGTCGCTCCTGCTGGTAATGACGAAGGCCGACCGGATGAGCCGCGGCGCGCTCGCGCAGGCGGCGGCGCGTCTCGCGCGCGAACTGGGGGACGGGGTGCCGCCGCTCGCGTTCTCGGCCCGCACCGGCGCAGGTCACAAGGATATCCTCACCGCCATCGCAGGCGCGCTGGCGTAGAGAGTTCGGATCAGACAAGGGAGTTCCGTCATGGCAGAAACCAAGGTTCAGCGCGGTCGTGGCAAGGAGCGGCGCCGCAGCGCCGCGGCCAATCCGGAGGGGCTGCCCGTGGTGCTCGAGGAGGAGGCCCTGGCGGCCGAGGCCGCCGAGACCGAGGGCAAGCAGCGCCTCGACATCCGGACCCTCAAGGACATGTCGATCTCGGAGCTGACGCACGTCGCCCGCGAGCTCGAAGTCGAGAACCCCGCCGGGATGCGGAAGCAGGACCTCATCTTCAAGATCCTGCAGGTGCAAACCGAGCGTGAGGGGCTCATCTTCGGCGAAGGGGTGCTCGAGATCCTCCCCGACGGGTACGGCTTCCTGCGCGCCCCGGAGTACAACTACCTCCCCGGGCCCGACGACATCTACGTCTCGCCGTCGCAGATCCGCCGCTTCAACCTGCGCACCGGCGACACCGTTTCGGGGCAGATCCGGCCGCCGCGGGAGGGTGAGCGCTACTTCGCCCTCATCAAGGTGGAGGCGGTCAACTTCGAGCCGCCCGACCAGATGGCGGAGAAGATCCTGTTCGACAACCTGACGCCGCTCTACCCGATGGAGCGCATCAACCTCGAGGTCGAGGGGAACATGACCTCCCGGGTGATGAACCTCCTCACCCCCATCGGCAAGGGGCAACGCGGCTTGATCGTGGCGCCGCCGCGCACCGGCAAGACCATGATGCTGCAGGCGATCGCCAACTCGATCACGGCCAACCATCCGGAGATCATCCTCATCGTCCTGCTCATCGACGAGCGGCCGGAGGAGGTCACCGACATGCAGCGCTCGGTCAAGGGCGAGGTGATCTCCTCGACGTTCGACGAGCCGGCGTACCGCCACGTCCAGGTCGCCGAGATGGTGCTCGAGAAGGCCAAGCGCCTGGTCGAGCACCGCCGCGACGTGGTGATCCTCCTCGACTCGATCACCCGCCTCGCCCGCGCCTACAACACGGTCGTGCCGCCGTCGGGCAAGGTGCTCTCGGGCGGCGTCGACTCCAACGCGCTGCAGAAGCCGAAGCGCTTCTTCGGCGCGGCGCGCAACATCGAAGAGGGCGGCTCGCTCACCGTCATGGGGACGGCGCTGATCGACACCGGCTCCCGCATGGACGACGTGATCTTCGAGGAGTTCAAGGGCACCGGCAACATGGAGGTCCACCTCGACCGCAAGCTCACCGAGAAGCGCGTCTTCCCTTCGATCGACATCAACAAGTCGGGGACCCGCAAGGAGGAGCTGCTGCTCGACGAGTGGGAACTCAAGCGGGTGTGGGTGTTGCGCAAGGTCTTGAACCCGCTCTCGACCGTGGAGTCGATGGAGCTGCTCCAGGGTCAGCTCGAGAAGACACGCACCAACAAGGACTTCCTGGACTCGATGAGCCAGGCATGACGGCCGTGGATCGTGGGTCGTGGATCGTGGATAGTGGATCGTTGATCGTGAAGCGGGGAAAGGGAAAGCCGGGTCGTGGCCCGTTGTTCTCGGCCCACGACCCACGATCCACGTCTCTGATCCCGTTTGCTCATGACTGACGCAACGCACCCTGTCTCGATCGTGGGGGTGCAGTTCCTCAACGCCCGCCCGCTGCTCGCCGGGCTCGAAGCCGGCATCACCGCCCCGTTCCCCTACCGTTTCGCGACCGCCGAGCCCTCGGCGTGCGCCGATCGACTCGCGGCCGGCGAGGCAGTGGCCGGTCTGGTGCCGATGGCGGCGCTGGCGGGCATGCCCGGGTTTCGCGCCCTCTGCGGGTTGGGGGTGGCGGCGCGGCAGGAGGTCCGCTCCGTGCTGCTGGTCTCCAAGGTGCCGCTCGCCCAGGTGGGGACCCTCGCGGCGCACACGGCGTCGCGCACCTCGGTCGCCCTTGCCCGGCTGCTCCTCGCCCAGCGGTGGGGGGTCCGGCCCCGGATCGTCCCGTCCCGGCCGCCGCTCGAGGCGATGTTCGCGACGGCCGACGCGGCGGTGATCATCGGCGACCCGGCGCTCGCAATCTGCGGCCGCACCGGGCTCCTCGAGGTGGACCTCGCGGGGGCCTGGGTGGAATGGACGGGCCTGCCGTTCGTCTTTGCCGTTTGGGGGGTCGCGGATGCGGCGCCGGCAGGACTCGCCCCGGTCCTCGAGCGCTCGTTCGCGTTTGCCCGCGAGCGCTGGGAGGAGTTGCTGCCGCGGTGGGCGTGGGAGCACGACGTGGGGCTGGACGACACCAGGGAGTACCTGGAGGACACGTTGACGTACCGGCTTGGGGACGACGAGCGCGCGGGGGCGCAGGAGTTCCTCCGCCGCACGGCCGAGGCCGGGCTGCTCCCCTTCCGCGACGAGGTGTGGCTTGACGCCTGACACGACCGGAGATCGGGGCTCGGGGTTCGGGGTCCGGAACGACGAGACGTCCTCCAACCCGAGAGGGGACGTGCGGGAACTGCTCGATGACGCGGTGGGCGGGAGGCGGTTGACCAGGGAGGAGCTGCGGCGGCTCTTCGACGAGGCGAGCCTGCACCAGCTCGGCGCCGCGGCGCACGCCGTCCGTTGCCGAGAGAACCCGGTCGCCGAGGCGACCTACATCATCGACCGCAACATCAACTACACCAACGTCTGCGTCTACCGCTGCAAGTTCTGCGCGTTCTACCGCGCGCCCGGCGACGCCGACGCCTACGTGCTGCCGTTCGAGGCGATCGCCCGCAAGGTCGAGGAGACGATCGCCGCCGGCGGGACCGGCATCCTGCTCCAGGGCGGCGTCCACCCGGCGCTGCGGATCGACTTCTACGAGGGGCTGCTGCGCCAGCTCAAGGCCGCGTTTCCCGCCGTCCACCTGCACGCGTTCTCGGCGCCCGAGGTGTGGTACATCGCCAAGGTCGAGCGGCTGCCCCTGCCCGAGGTCATCGCCCGCCTGCGCGCGGCCGGCCTGGAGTCGATCCCCGGCGGCGGCGCCGAGGTGCTCGAGGACGAGACGCGCAAACGCATCTGGTCGCGGGCGAAGGCCTCGACGTCGCAATGGCTCGAGGTGCACCGCGAGGCGCACCGCCAGGGGATGCGCACCACCGCGACGATGATGTTCGGCGTCGGCGAGCCCTACGCCGCGCGCGTCGAGCACTTCCTGCGGGTGCGCGAGCTGCAGGACTCGACCGGCGGGTTCACCGCGTTCATCCCCTGGACGTTCCAGGAGGAGAACACGGCCCTGGCCGGCGAGGCGCCGGTTTCCGGCGGCTTCGACTACCTCCGCACCCTGGCGATCTCGCGCCTGGCGCTCGACAACGTCCGCCACGTCCAGGGGTCGTGGGTCACTCAAGGGTCGAAGATCGGCCAGCTCTCGCTCTTCTTCGGCGCCGACGACCTCGGCTCGATCATGCTTGAGGAGAACGTGGTCGCCGCCGCCGGAACCCGCAACCACATGACGCGCGAGGAAATGGAGCGCATCATCGCGGACGCGGGGTTCACCCCCCGCCAGCGGCGGACGCTCTACGAACCGATGTAGCAGCCAGCTTCGGCTCGAACCGGCGCACAATACGATCGTGCACGCCCTTGCCGCCCTGACGCTGACGGCGCTCGTGGCGGGGGGTCTGCTCGGGCTCGGCGAGATGCTGGGCGCTCGGTCCGCGGGCGACCGCTGGGTACGCGGCTGGACGGCGCTGTGGTGGTCCGTCGCGCTGATCGCTCAATTCGCGGGACCCCGCCTCGCGGTCTGGGCGGGTTTTCTGGTCCTGGCGGGTGGCCTCTGGAAGGCGTGGGGCCTGACGCGTGGCCAGCCGCGGCCGGCCCTCATGTTCGGCGCAGCGCTTGCGGCCGGCGCTCCGCTGTGGCTGGTCCCGCCCTACTTCTACGACGCCCTCGTCTACCACCTCGGCTTCCCCTGGACCTGGCTCGCCAACGGCAGCTTTGCGACCGTCGCACACAACCTATTCAGCCACTTCCCGATGGCGGCGTCGACCGTCTTCCTCCTGCCGGTTGCGATCGGCCTCCCCGAGGCGGCCGCGGGCCTTCACTGGGCCACGTTCGTCATCGCCCTGGTTGTCCTCGCGCGGCTGGCGGGCCGGCTGGGTGCGGGGCGCTACCGCTGGGTCGCCCCCGTCCTCGTGCTCGGGTGCTGGCATGCCACCTGGATCGCGAGTGTTGCAGCCGCCGACCAGCTGGTAGTGCTGGGCGTCGTCCTCATGGTGAACCATCTCGCCGCCCACGACGAGAGCGCCTCCGAGCGCACGCTCGGAATCGGCCTCGCCTTCGGCCTGGCGGTGGCCGCCAAGTACACGGCCGCGATCCCGGCCGCGGCGGTGCTGGTGGTCGGTTGCCTGGCAGCAGCGTCCGTCACCTGGCCGGCCGCCGGACTCGGGATCGCCGTCTCCTCGTTCTGGTGGGTGCGCAACCTCGTCACCACCGGCAACCCTGTCTTCCCGCTCCTGTGGACGCTCCTTGGAGGTCGCGGCTGGTCCGCCCCCGACAACCAGCGCTACCTCGCCCTGGTCCAAGAGGGCGTCGGCGGGTTGGCCAGCGTGCCGGCGGGCCTCGCCCACCTGGTTGTGCCTCCCAACGGGCTGGGGTGGTGGGCGGTGGCCGCGCTGCCGCTGGTGGTGCTTGCGCTTTCCGGCCACGACGGCGCGCGGCGTGAGCGTCGCCTCGTGGCGCTGGCGGTCGCCCTGGCGCTTGCCGCGTGGCTGGTGACGTCGCAGACCACCCGGTACGCCTTGCCGCTCGCGGCGCTGCTCGCGGCGCTCGCCGCAGCCGGCCTCGGGCGGTTCGGACCCCGGCCGGCCCGGCTGGTTCTCGCGCTGCTCGGCGTTACCGTCGCCCTCGGCGTCCTCAACCTCGCCGCGTTCGTGTTCGGTGTCCTCGGCGTCGGCCGGCTATGGCGGGGCGCGGAGAGCGCCGAGGCGTGGCGGCACTCCGCGACGGTGAACGACCCGCTTCCCGCGTACCGACGGTGCGACGCCGTCCTGCCGAAGCAGGCGCGGATCCTGGTGGTGGGCGATGGCCGGGCTTGGGGATGCCCCCGGCCGCATCAGGTCAGCTCGCCGTACGACGAGCAGCTCGTGCAGGATGTCGTCGAGTCTTCCCCGACCGCGGCGGTGGCGGCGCAGCGCTTACGCTCGGCGGGCTTCACCCACCTCCTGATCAACTGGGGCGAGGTTGCCCGCCTCGGAGGCCCCGGCTACCGCGTGCTGCGCTGGCGTAGCCGCGACGCGGATGCGCGTTGGAGGGACTTCCTTGGCGAGTTTACGCGCCCGGTCTTCCGCAAGGGCAGCATCGAGGTCCGCGTCTTGGCGGGCGGGCCCGGCGGCGATTGACACCTTCGGCGGGGGCAGGCCGGGTCCAGAGGCGCCGCCGGCTCGCCCCGCAGGGGAGCGGCTAGACTGAGCCGGTGCCTGGCTCTCCCCTCATCGTCGAGGTGCTCGCGGCCGCGGCGCTCGCCGGCATCGCCGCAGCCACCGGCGCGCGCGTGCGGCGGCTCCTCCGCGCGCCTATTCAGCCCGGACTGCGCCTGCCCGTGGATTTCGTGGTTGGGAGCTGGGCCCTCGCCTGTGGCCTGCTGCTCCTCGGGCTGCTGCACGCCTGGCGGCCGTGGCTGGTCGCGAGCGTCCCCCTGGCGTTCGCCGCTGTGGCGAGGTGGCGAGGCAACCGCTGGCGGTGGGCCACGCTGCTCAGTCCGGCCCTCGGCGCGGCCTTGGCGCTGCCGCTGGCGGTGGCCCCACCGTTCTTCTACGACGCCCTCGTGTACCACCTCGGTCTGCCGTGGCAGGCGTTGCTGGAGGGCGGCATCCGCGCCCACCCCGAGGACCTGTTCTCGGCGTTTCCTCCGCTGGCGCAGCTGCTGGCGTCCGTGCCCCTCGCGGCCGGGATGAGTCGCGCGCCCGCGCTCCTCCACTGGTGGAGCTTCGTCGTCGCGGGCGCGGCGGTGGGGGCGTTGGCGAGGAGGCTGGGCGCGCCGCGCTGGGCGGCGGTGTTGGCTGCGGGGTGCGTGCCGGCGCTGCCGGGCGACGCTCTCGTCGCGGGGCTGCCCGCCGCCGAGGGCCTGGCGCTAGCGGGGATCTTTGCCGCGGTGGCGATGGCGCTGGGCTCGACCTGCGGCACGGGCGCCGCGTTGCTTGCCGGCCTGCTGGCGGGGGCGGCCTCGGCCACGAGGGTCCAGGCCGTCGCCTGGAGTCTGATCGTGCTCGTGCTCGTCGTCGTGCGCGGCCGGAGGCGGGGGCGCGCCGGATTGGCCGCAGCCGCGGGCTGGCTGGCGGGAAGTGCCCCGTGGTGGGTGAAGAACCTCGTGCTGCTCGGTGCGCCGTTCGCGCCGATCGGCTGGCGGGGGGAGGGGATGGGCATCCTCTGGCGCGAAGGCGGCGTGCTCATGAAGCTCGGCCTGTCGCCCCTGGGAGTTGTGCGTCAGCTCGCGGCCGCGGTCGCGCCTCACGCCGCCTACCTGGCGCCGCTGGCGTTGGCGGCGGCGCTGGCATCCCTGCCGCCGGGGGGGCGCCGGCCGCGGCTCGCGGCGCTGGTGGCGCTGGCGGGATTTGCGGCCTGGGGGCTCACCGGCATCGTGCCCAGGTTCCTGGCGCCCACCCTCGGCGTCCTGCTGGCGGTTGCCGCCTCCGCTGCGCGCCGTGGACGCGCGGGCGCGTGGGCCGCAGGGCTGGCGCTGGCGGCCACCGCGGCCGTCTGCCTGACGTTCGGCGTGACCGAGCTGCGGCGTGTCGGGCCGGCGTGGCTACTCACCCCCACCCGATCCGTCCCGCCGGGTTGGATTCCGAACGATCCGTTTCCGGCGTTCGCGGCGTCGCGAAGCCTGCCCGAGGCCGCCCGTGTGCTGTTCGTTGGCGAGCCGCGGGGTTTCGGCTTTCCCCGCCGCTTCGTCGCCCCGTCGCAGTTCGACGTTTCCCCGCTGCGGGCGGTGCTGGAGAGGAGCTCAGGCCCGGGCGAGGCATGCGAGCGGCTACGCAGGCAGGGCTTCACCCACATCCTCGTCAACTGGGGCGAACTCGACCGCCTCGCGGGCGGCTACCCGGTGGCACCGTGGCGGAACGTGCAGGGGTGGCGGCGGTGGCGCACCTTCGTCACGTGGCTCGGCGAGCCGGTTGTCCAGGTGGGGTCGGTGCAGGTCTTTGCCCTGCCTCCGAACGCCCCGCAGGTTTGACACTCAACCGGCGGTGTGGTACAAACTTCGTTCCCCGACTGGTCGGGTTGGAGTTGGCATGTACGCAATCGTGGAAGCTGGTGGCAAGCAACACCGCGTGGAAGTCGGGCAACGGGTCGCGGTGGAGCGGGTGTGGCCCGGCGCGCAGGTGGGCGCCGAGGTCGTGTTCGATCGCGTTCTCCTCGTCCGCGACGCCGGAAGCGTCGCGGTGGGCAAGCCGCTGGTGGCCGGGGCGTCGGTCAAGGGCACGCTGCTGCGCGAAATGCGCGCCGAGAAGGTGATCATCTTCAAGAAGAAGAAGCGCAAGGGGTACCGCAAGACGACGGGCCACCGCCAGGACCTCCTCGAGGTCCGCATCGACGCCATCGAGGCGTAGGGAGGGGAGATGGCGCACAAGAAAGGTCAGGGTTCGAGCCGGAACGGGCGTGATTCGAACGCCCAGCGACTGGGCGTCAAGCGCGGCGACGGCGAGCTGGTCACCGCCGGGACGATCATCGTGCGGCAGCGCGGCACCCGCTGGAAGCCCGGCGTGCATGTCGGCCGCGGCGGGGACGACACGCTGTTCGCCCTGGTCGAGGGCCGCATCCGCTTCCGCGACCGCGGGCGCCTCGGCCGCTTCGTGGTGATCGAACCCGCCGCCTAGCGTGCGCCCCCCACGAGCCTGATGTTCCTCGACGAAGTCCACATCTTCGTGAAGGCCGGCGATGGGGGACGTGGGTGCGTGAGCTTCCGCCGCGAGAAGTACGTGCCGCGCGGCGGCCCCAACGGCGGCGACGGCGGGCACGGGGGAAGCGTCATCGTGCGGGCCGGCGTCCACTGGGCGACCCTGGCGCACCTCTACAACCGCCACCACGTCAAGGCGGGCCGCGCCGAGCACGGCCGCGGCTCCAACCAGAGCGGCGCTTCGGGCGAGGACGCGATCATCGAGGTCCCGCTCGGAACCGTCATCCGCGACTTCGACAGCAACGAGTTGATGGCCGACCTGGTGAGCGACGGGCAGGAAACGGTCGTGGCCCGCGGCGGTCGCGGCGGACGCGGCAACCAGCACTTCGCGACGCCGACGCGGCAGGCCCCGCGCTTCGCCGAGGCCGGCGAAGCCGGCCAGGAGCTTCACATCGCGCTCGAACTCAAGCTGCTCGCCGACGTCGGCCTCGTCGGTCTGCCGAACGCCGGCAAGTCGACCCTCCTGGCCCGGGTCTCGGCGGCGCGGCCCAAGATCGCGGATTACCCGTTCACGACGCTGGCGCCGCACCTCGGGGTCGTGAGCCGCGACGGCGGGGCAAGGTCGCTGGTGTTCGCCGACATCCCGGGGTTGATCGAGGGCGCGCACGAGGGTGCCGGCCTTGGCCACCGCTTCCTGCGGCACATCGAGCGCTGCCGCGTGTTGATCCACCTCGTGGACCTCGCGAGCGAGGAGCCGGTGCGGCGGCAGGTGGAGGTCCTGCACCAGGAACTCGCGCTCCACGATCCCGCCCTCGCGAGCCGGACATCGCTGCTCGTCGGCACCAAGGCCGATGCGGCCACCGAGCAATCCCGCCGCGACGAGGTGGCCGAGTTGGCCGCGGAGATGGGCGTCGACTGGGCCGTGATCTCGGCGGTGAGCGGCGAAGGCGTTGAGGGTATGCTGGAGCAGGTATTCGCTCTGGCGGAACGCGGGTGAAAAGGCTCGGCTTCTTCGGCGGCACATTCGACCCCGTGCACCTGGGTCACCTGGTGCCGGCGGTGCGCGCGTTCGAGACGTTTCGCTTCGACGCGCTGGTTTTCGTGCCCGCGTTCAACCCCCCGCACAAGCTCGCGGCGCCGCTGACGCCGTTCTCGCACCGCTTCGCGATGCTGGCGCTGGCCACCCAGCCGTACGACCGCTTCCTCCTCTCCGCCGTCGAGGCCGAGCGAAAGGGCCCGACCTACACCGTCGATACCCTTCGCCAGCTCCGCGAGCGCGTCTCGGTCGAACAGGTCTACTTCCTCATGGGCAGCGACTCGTTCTCGCAGATCGGGGAGTGGCACCGGTGGCAGGAGCTGGTCTCTCTCGCCCACCTGGTCGTGCTGCACCGGGACACCGTGTGGGGCGACGAGCTTGCGGCAAGGGTGCCCGCCGAGCTGCGCGGGCGGATGCGGGCTGTGGAGCCGTTCCACGAGGTGCCGGACCCGGAACCGGGGTCGAACTGGATCTACCTGTTGCAGCATGAGCCGTTTCCGGTCTCGGCCACGCAACTGCGGGAGCGCCTGCGGTTGGGGCGGTCGATCCACGAGCTGGTCCCGCCCGAGGTCCACCGCTACATCGTGAAACACCGCCTGTACCATCAGGGAGGCGAGCCCGGCAATGAAATCTGACCTGCTGGCCCGCCTCCGGCTGGTCGCTTCGGCGCTCGAAGACAAGAAGGCGTACCACGTGCTGGCGCTGGACGTCTCCGAGCGGACTTCGATCGCCGAGGCGTTCGTGATCTGCTCAGTCGGATCGCAGCGCCAGGCGCAGGCCGTGGCGGACGAAGTCGACCGCGCCCTGGTGGCGAACGGCGTCCGGGCGCTGGCCGTCGAGGGTTACGCCCAGGGCGGATGGATCCTGTTGGATTACTGGGATTTCCTCCTGCACATCTTTCTCGAGGAGAGGCGCGAGTTCTACGCGCTCGAACGTCTCTGGGGGGACGCCCCGGAGATCACCGCGCTGGTGCGGGCGTCCGGCCGGTGAACGCGCTTTTCACCACCCGCAACCGACGCGCCGCCGAGATCGCTCGCGCCCTGTTGCGGTTCGCCCCCACCGATCTGACGCTCCTGCTCGAGGGCGAGACCGGGGTGGGCAAGAGCTTCGTGGCCGCCCGCGCCCACCGGGCCGGGCGGCGCGGCCGCCCGTTCGTGGTCGTGGATTGCGGCGCGGTCCCGGCGACGTTGCTGGCCTCGGCGCTGTTCGGCCATCGCGCCGGGGCGTTCACCGATGCGACTCGCCCGCACCGGGGACTCCTCGAGCGGGCTGCGGACGGCACGCTCGTGCTCGACCGCGTCGACGCCCTGCCGTCCGAGGGGCAGACCGCGCTGCTGCGGGTCTTGGAGGAGCGCAGCTACGCTCCGGTGGGCGCTGCGGTCCCCCGCTCATTCCGCGCCCGCGTCATCGCCCTGGCGGACGCCGGGCTGCAGCAGCGGGTGGACGCGGGGACGTTCCGGCCCGACCTCTACCACCGTCTTGCCGGGTTTCACGCGCAGCTGCCGGCGCTGCGGCATCGCCCCGAGGACATCCTGCCGTTCGCCCGCGCCGTCCTCCGCCGGGGGCGGCGGCAGGCCCAGGGGCGAGCGACCCTGACGGACGAGGCCGGCCGGCTGTTGACCGCATACCCGTGGCCGGGCAACTTCCGCGAACTCGAGGCCGCGCTCACGCGGGCGCGGATGCGAGGTGGCGAAGGGACGATCGGCCCGGCCGACCTCGGCCTGCCGGCCCACGCCTGGCCCGCGGTCGCCGGACTGGCGGCGGAGCGCATGGCTCCGCTGGTCGAGGTCGAACGCCTGTACGCCCTGTGGGTCCTGGCGGCCGAGCGCGGCAACGTGTCGCGCGCGGCCGCGGTGCTCGGCATCTCACGGCGGACGCTGATCCGATGGCGCCGGGACGAGTGAACGGCGTGCTGCTGCTGTGGGTCGGCCGGCGGGCGCCCGAGCCGTTCGAGGCGCTCGCCGGCGAGTTCGGGGCGAGGCTGGCCCGCCACCTGCCGTTCGCCACGGTGCGGCTGCGGCCGGCGGCCGGCCGGGGGGGCGACCCGAGGAAGGCGCTGGCCGAGGAAGCCGACGCGATCCGGCGCCACCTCGTACCCGGGGACGCGGTGGTGGCGCTCGACGAGAGCGGGCGGGAGCGGAGCACCGAGGAGCTGGCCTCGTGGCTCGGGGAGCGCCGGCAGCGCGGGCGCACGGTGTTCATGATCGGGTCGGACCTCGGGCTGGACGGGGGCCTCAAGGCCGAGGCGCACGAGCGGCTTGCGCTCTCGCGCCTGACCCTCCCCCACGCGCTCGCCCGCGTCGTGCTGCTCGAGCAGCTCTACCGCGCGTGCGACCTGCTTGCCGGCGGGCAATACCACCGGACCTCTTTGGGTTAGACGGTTGGGCGTTGCGGTATAATCGCCCGTCTGGAGGCTGGATTGGCTCACGCGATTGAACTCAAGACCATGAAGAAGCACTTGCAGGCCAAGCGCAAGGAAGTCATGGAGGGGGTGTCGCGCGCCCGTGAGATGGGCTCGGTGGAAACCGAATCGGGCGCCCCTGACATCGCCGACCGCGCCACCAGCGCGTTCCAGAGGGAGTTTTCCTTCTCGCTCTCGGAGAACGAGGGCAAGATGCTCCGGATGATCGACGAGGCGCTCGCGCGCCTCGACAGCGGGCGTTTCGGCACGTGTATCCATTGCGAACAGCCGATCGAGAAGCAACGGCTGCAAGCGGTTCCGTGGGCGCGGTACTGCATCGCGTGCCAGGAACTGCAGGACCGCGGCGAGATCTGACGCCGGTCGCGGGGACCGCTCGGCGTCGCCCCGAGGCCCGCCGCGGGGCCGGCGAGACGCCCCCGGTAGGTGAGGAGGCCGAAGCCCCGCCCGTGAGTTCAACCCAGATCCTCCTCCTCGCCAGTCCCGACGACTTCCTGCTCGAACTCGCGCGCCAGGACGCCGTGGCGGCATGGCGGCAGGCTCACCCGGCCGGCGAGGTCGTTGCGTTCGACGAGGCGCCGCCGGCCGCGCGCCTCGTGCAGGAGCTGGCCAGCCCCTCGCTCTTCGCGGCGGAACGCCTGCTGGTGGTCGTCGATGCCCGGCCCTACTTCGGCGCCAGCCGCCGCGCGGCCGCGGACGCGCTCGCCGAGAGCCTCGAGAAGCTGCCCCTCGCCGACGTGGGCCTGGTGATGAGCGTGGTGACCAAGACCGCCCCCGATGGGTCGCTGGCGGACGCGATCGCCCGCCGCGGCGAGGCCCGCTTCATCGGGCTCCCGGAGGCGCCAAAGCCGTGGGAGGAGGCACGGGTCTCACCCAAGCAGCGGCAGGTTTTGGCCTCCCTGGTCGCGCGCGCCGCCCCCGGCCTCGAGGGCAACCACGAGGTGGTTGACGCCCTCTGCGAGGCGTACGGTTTCCGCCCGCGCGAGCTGGCCAAGGCCGCCGAGCGCCTGGCGCTCTCGGGTGAAGCAGACGCCGCCACCGTCCGGGCGCAGGCGGGGGCCGGCGAGCGGCAGCTGCGCGAGATCGAGGACGCGCTGCAACACCGCGACGGAGGCCGCTTCGCCCGCTTCGCCGGCGCGATCGCCGCCGGCGCGGTCCTCACCGACTGGCGAGGCGACGCGGTCGGCCCCGACCGTCTCGGCCCGATCCTCGCGGGCACCGTGGGCCGGCTGCTGCGGCAGGCGCTCGCGGTGCGCTCTCACGCGGCGCGAGCGGGCCTCGCCGCGGAACTCGACCCCAAGCGCTGCGCCGGGAAGGATTGGTACCCGCGCGCGTTCAAGCCACGCCTGTTGCCCCGCCTGGCCAAGGACATCGAGTCCACGCCCGACTCCCCCGTGGCCGATATGACGCCTTGGCAGCTCCACCGCGCGTTCCGGCTCGCGGCGGCCTACGGTGAGCCCGAACTGGTCGCGGCCCTGGCGTGCCTGGCCGAGAGCCGGATCGAGCGCGCCCGAGGCCCTGCCGCCCTCGCCGCGGTCAGTGCCCTCGTGCTCGCCCTCATCGGGCGCCCTGCCGCGTCGTCAAGGCGTACAGCTCCCGCCGCGTGAGACCGAGCGCGTGCGCGGCCTCGCGGCGGGCCGCGGCGAGGTCGAGGCCGCGCTCGAGCGCCGCCTCCACCGCCGCGCGTGCAGTCTCCGGCGTTGCCGCCTCGCCCGCTGCTGCCGCGGCCGCCGGGGGGCCGACGACCAACGTGTATTCGCCCCTCGGGGCGGCGGCCGCGCTCCACGCCGCGAGCCCGGCGAGAGAGCCGCGCTGGCAGCGCTCGTGGATCTTGGTCAGCTCGGCCACGAGCGCTCCCTCGCGTTCCCCACCGAGGACGTCGGCGCACGCCTCGAGTTCCGGTCGCAAGCGGTGCGGGGAGAGGAACAGGACGAGCGTGTGCGGCAGCGCGGCGAGCGCGGCGAGCGCGGCGGCGCGCGCGCCCGACCGGGGCGGCAGGAACCCTGCGAAGGTGAACGGGACCGGCGGCAGACCCGCAACCGAGAGCGCGGCGGCCACGGCGCTCGGCCCCGGCACCGCGAGCACCTCGATCCCGCTCTCGCGGCAGGCGCGCACCAGGCGGTAGCCCGGGTCGGCCAGGAGCGGCGTGCCGGCGTCGGAAACGAGCGCAAACTCGGCGCCGCCTCGCAGTTCGGCGACCAGGCGGGGGACCTCGCGCGCCTCGTTGTGCTCGTGCAGCGCCCGCGCCGCGGTCGTGATGTCGTAATGGTTCAAGAGCTTGCGGACGTGGCGAGTGTCCTCCGCGAGGACCAGGCGGACGCCGGCGAGGACCTCGCGGGCGCGCGGCGAGAGGTCGGAGAGGTTGCCGATCGGCGTGGCCACCACCCAGAGGCGACCGCCAGGAGTAACGCGGTCGGTGGTCCGTGGTCCGTGGTCCGAAGACGGAGCCGGCTCCCGTTCCTCGGGAGCTGGCGCGCCGGTCTCCACCCCGGGCCAGGTGGCGCGGTCCACCACCGTCATCGTTCCGGGTTGCGGGGGAGGATCCGGTCCACGTTGATGCAGCTCGCCGACACCCGCGCCACCACCGTCGGGCGCCACTTGAAGCGGTTGCGGCGGTATGCCGCCAGGGCGGCATCCACGAGCGCCTGGGGAAACCCAGCCGCGAGGAGCGCCTCGCGTCCCAGCCCCCCCTCGTGGTGCCAGTAGAGGACCGGATCGACCGCCGGGTAGTCGAACCCCAGCTCGCCGGCGTCGGTCTGCCCGGGCCACAGGTCGGCGGTCGGGGGTTTGCCGACGACCGCCTCCGGCACGCCGAGCAGGCGGCCGAGCGCGAAGACGTGGGTCTTCCAGACGTCGCCCAGAGGTTGCACCGACGCCGCGGCGTCGCCGAACAGGGTCGAGTACCCAAGCAGGATCTCGGACTTGTTGCTGGTGCCGAGCACCAGCGCCGGCACGGTGCGGGCCCGGTCGAACAGGGCGACCATGCGCAGGCGCGCCATCACGTTGCCGAAGCGGACCCGGTCGCCGCGCGCGCCGAGCGTCCCGGCGAGCGCCTCCGCCGGCCCGGCGAGGTCGACGACCTCGACCTTCAGGCCGAGCGCCGCGGCCACCGCCCGCGCGTCGCGCAGGCTCTCGGCCGAGCTCGTCGGGCCGGGCAGGGCCAGGGCAAGCACATTCTCCGCCCCCACCGCCGCGGCGGCCACCGCCGCCGCGACCGCCGAATCGACGCCGCCGGAGAGTCCGACCACGTAGCCAGCGAGGCCGGAGGCGCGCAGCTCCTCGGCGAGGAAGCGCCGGAGCGTTTCGCTGAGGAGGGCGGTGTCCACCGAAGGCAGCTCACGCATCCGGGTCCCCCAGCGCCGCGCGCCAGAGGTCGAACCTCTCGGCGATCGGAATCGGAATCAGGGTGCGGGTGCGCGCGGCGGCCGCCAATGAGAGCGGCGCCACGACCAGGGCCTCGTCGAGCGCCGGAGCGGGCTCGGCGAGGCTCGTCCCGCGGCCGTCCACCGCCCATGAGCGGCCGCCGAACAGCACCCCCTCCTCCCAACCGCACCGGTTCGCGAAGAAGACCGGGCTGACGGTGGTCACCGCGGTGGCGCCCATGATCCAGTGCCACCGGCGCGACCCGGCCGGTTCGCCGCCGCCGTCCAGCTCGGTGGGTCCCCCGGCCACGACCAGCAACGCGTCCACCCCGGCGTGGGCGAGGATGACCGCCGAGGAGAGGTGCCAGGCGTCCTCGCAGATCAGCACCCCGAACCGTCCCAGGGCACAGGCGATCGGCGCCAGACGCGGCCCCGGCACGAAGTAGCGCCCTTCGTCGAACATGCCGTAGGTGGGCAGGTAGAGCTTGCGGTGGACGCCGCGGACCTCCCCGCCTTCGAGCAGCACCGCAGCGTTGGAGATCCCCCCGTGCGGCTCGCGCAGCGGCAACCCCACCAACAGCGCGACGTCGCGGCTCACCTTGAGCAGGGGGTCAAGGCGCGGGTCGTCGAGCCGCATCGCGTGTTCCAGGACGCCGTGGGCGAGGAGGTAGCCGGAGAGCGAGAGTTCGGGGAAGACGACGAGGTGGGCGCCGGCGGCGCGCGCATCCTCCACCGCGGCGAGATGCTTGGCGAGGTTGTGTCGGAGTTGACCCGGGCAGGTCGCAATCTGCGCCAGGGCCACGACCAGATCACCCGGCTGCGGCGCACCTGTCCCCACGCAAACCTCCGCGCGAAGTGTACCATGATGCCGTGCTGACGCTGCTTCTTCCGGTGTTGTTCGCCGCGGCGGTCGAGGTCGAGCGTGTCCTTGCTTTGGTTAACAACGTGCCGGTCCTCGCCTCCGACGTCGAGCTGGCCGAGGTGGGGGCGCTGGTGCCGAGGGAGCCGGCCGAGAGCGATGCCGATTACGACCGCGCGGTCCTAGAGGCACTCGTGGACCTCGAGCTGCGCTGGCAGGACCTCCAGGCGGCAGGAATCGCAGCCCGCACCCAGGTCGACCTCGACGCGGCGTGGCGGGCGACCGTGGAGCGG
Source organism: Acidobacteria bacterium 37-71-11 (assembly GCA_002279285.1). Taxonomy (GTDB): domain Bacteria; phylum Acidobacteriota; class Thermoanaerobaculia; order Thermoanaerobaculales; family Thermoanaerobaculaceae; genus RBG-13-68-16. Next base: position 1,704 of record NCBR01000002.1, on the reverse strand, counting down.
GCGGGCGGGGAAGACGCGCTGCGCGAGAAGCTGGCGAAGATCGGCTTCAACGAGGGGCCGTTGCGGGAACTCGTCCGCCGCGCCGCCGTGGTGCAGTCGTACGTCGCCTCGCGCTTCGGGCCGTTCGTGCGCCCCACCAGCCAGGAGGTGGAGGCGTTCTGGCAGCAGGAGCTGGTCCCGCAACTGAAGAGCCAGGGCAAGCCGGTGCCGCCGCTCGCGGACGTCCGCCCCAAGGTGGAGGCGCTCTTGCGCGAGCGCAAGCTCGCGGCGGAGATCGACCGCTGGACCGCGGGACTCGCCAAGCGGGCGGAGATCGTGCGCTACCTCGCGCCCACGGCCGTCTCGTCGTCGAGGTAACCCGCGAGCTCGGCGCCCTCGCACACGGCGAGAACGTACCCGGCCGTCTCGCGGTAGGGCACGGCGGCGGCGAACACCGCGTCGCCCGGGTCGCCCCCGAGTTCGGCGAGCCAGGTCGCCACGACCCGGTCGCCGGCGTTGTACGCTGCGGCCACCACCGCCAGGCGCGGACCGAAGCGCGCCGTCAGACGGGCGACCTCGCGGGCGGCGAGCCGGAGGGCGAGGTTCGAGTCCTTCAGATCGTCCGGCGCCGCCCCCAGCCGCCGCGCCGCCTCGGGGACCATCTGCGCCACGCCGATCGCGCCCGCCGCCGAGACGGCCTCCTCGTCGAAGCGCGACTCCTGCCGGACGATCCCCACCAGCCACGCGGCCGGGACCGCTGCGGCGCGCGCCGCCTCCCGGCACGGGCCGGCGAGATCGGGCACGAGGATCAGGCGCTGCAGCGGCGGCGGCAGCAGCGCGGCCGGGGGCGAGCCGAGCCGGTCCCATAGCCGCTCGCCGGCGGCCAGTGCCGCCGGGCGGTTGCCCCACGCCGCGAGACGCTCGGCGCTCCACGCGAGATCGTTCGGGGTCGCGGCGGGGAACGTCGCCGCGTAGAGCGCCGCGGCGTCACGTTCGAGGCCGGCGGCCGCGAGTGTGTGCGCCGGCCCGGCCCAGGCGGTTGGCTCGCTGGGCGCCCCGGCGAGAAGGCGCACCCACGCCGGGTCGCCGGCGAGCGCGGCGGCGAGCGCGCCGGCCGCAGCCCGCGGCCCGCGCTCCGCCGCGAGGCGGGCGAGCCGGACGGGGTCGGACGTCGGCGCGACCGGCCCTCCCGCCGCCGGAGGCGGCAGGAGGCCGACCACCATGTCCCGCCACGGCCCGGCGCGGCTGTCCGCCAGCACCTCGGCGGCTGCGGCCCGTGCCGCCGGCAGCTCGCCCTCCCGCACGAGCACGGCGATCGCGAGCGTCCGCGCGGCGGGGAGGCGCCATGGGAGGCGGGCGAGGACGGCGCGGGCGTGCGTCGCGTCGCCGTGGGCCAGCAGAAACGCAGCCAGGCGTGGGCCGGCCACGCGCTGGACCGCGGCGGGGCAACGGGCGAGCATCGCGGCGGCCTCGCCGCCGCGCCCGAGCACCGCGCGGACGCGGGCGCCGCCGTCCCACCCTTCGACTTCTCGCGGCGCGGCGGCGCGCGCGGCGTCCCAGAACCCCAGCGCCGCGCGAAAATCGCCGAGCATCTCGGCAACGCGGGCGCGCTGCACGGCGGCGGCGAAGCGGTCGGCCGGGGCGCTCGCGGCGGCAAGCGCCTCGTCGAACGCCGCTGCGGCGGCCGTCAGATCACCGAGCCGGTACGCGGCGCGACCGCGCAAA
>NCBR01000329.1 GCA_002279285.1 Acidobacteria bacterium 37-71-11 | reverse complement strand
GACGGGCGAGCCGCGCCGGGGTGTCGCGGCCGCGGCTTCATGCGGACCGCGAGGGGCCCCGGCGCGGATCGCCCTGTCCGGTCGCGGGCACAGGAGAATGCGGGCTCGGGCGCGGGGGCGCCCGGGCCCGCATCCGGCCACCCGCGGGACCGGCAAGCAAGAGGCCACGCAGTGGAAGGAAGAGCGCCAACGAGCCCGCGCGACTCGGACGCAGCCTGCGCTATGAGTGCCGGTCTTCATCCCCGGTGGCGGCGGGGAGGCTCCACGGGCGACTCACCGACCCGATCCTCCGCAGCCTCAGGGCATCGGGTAGAGCAGGTGCGGGCCCCGGCGCGCCGTGAACTCCCCGCAGTGCGCGCGCCAGCCGGCGAAGAGCCCGTCCGCGCCGGCGCGCCCCTCGATCACCTCGCGCGCCGCCGGCGAGCCGGTGAGCAGGTCGACGGCGGGCACTCCGGCGACGAACTCGTACGCCTCGCGCCGCCAGGCGAAATCGTCCGGGTGCAGCGCCCGCGTTTCGGCGAGCAGGCGCACGCCCGTCTCGAGAGGACGCAGCCTCGCCCGGTCGGTCACGTGCCACTCGACCCCCGCGCAAACGTCCCCCGCGTGCTTGCCGAACTCGGGACGGAACCGCGCCGCGCGGAAGCGCACACCGGGGGGATCGATCCCGTTGAGCCGCGCGGGGAGCGCCTCGCCGTCCAACCACGGCGCCCCGACGAGCTGGAACGGCCTCGTGGTGCCGCGCCCCTCGGAAAGGTTCGTCGCCTCGACGAGGCACGCGCCGGGATAGATCGTCGCCGTTAGCGGCGTCGGCATGTTCGGCGAGGGCGCCACCCACGGCAGACCGGTCTCGTCCCACCACGCCTCGCGGCGCCAGCCCTCGCACGCCAGCACCGCCAGCGAGAGGTCCGGGTGGCGCTCGGCGCGCAGCAACAGCGCGAGCTCGCCGAGCGTCATCCCGTGGCGTACCGGAACCGGCACCTCCGAAACGAACGAACGGCACGACGGGTCCACCGGCCCGCCCTCGAGCGCGACGCCCCCGAGCGGGTTGGGACGGTCGCAGACGAGCACCTCGACGCCGGCCGCCTCGCAGGCGGTCATCGCGTACGCCATGGTAGCGGCGAAGGTGTAGTAGCGGCAGCCGATGTCGGGGAGATCCACGACGAGCGCGTCGAGCCCGTCGAGTTCGGCGCGGCGCGGCGCGAGCGTCGCGGCCGACGAGCCGTACAGCGAAACCACCGGGATGCCGAGCGCCCCGTCACGACCCGCGTCCACCGCCTCCATGTCCTGCGCGACGCCCCACAGTCCGTGCTCCGGCGCGAAGATGCGCACGAGTCTGCCGCCGGCCCCCGCGAGCGCCCGCCACGCGGGCACCAGATCCGCGGTCACCGAGGCCTGGTTCGCGAGCACGGCGAACCGGCGCCCGCGCAGGAGTGCGGGGTCGTCCCGGAGCCGCTCGAGCCCGAGGATCACGCGAGGGCTGGCCACAGTCGAAGAGTATAGCCGGGCGGTCGCGAGGACCGGCGCGGCGTATCCTGGCGCCCGGCAGGAGGTGGGCGTGGACCGCGAGGAGTTCATCCGCGTTGTCGAGGAAGCCAACCCGCACACGGTGTTCGCGCCGCTCGGAATCACCGTCGCGAACTACGACCCGGACGAGATGCAGGTGGCAATGGAGATCGGCGAGCGCCACCTCCAGCACCTCGGGGTGCTGCACGGCGGCGTCTCGGCGCTGCTCGCCGAGTCGGCCGCCTCGCTGGCGGCGGCGATGAGCGTGGACCTGCGCACGCACACGGTCGCCGGCGTGGACCTCAACGTCACCCACGTGCGCGCCAAACGGACCGGCTCGCTGCTCGCGACCGCCCGGCCCCTCTTCCGCGGCCGCACGACGCAGGTGTACGCGGTCGAGGTCACCGACGAAATCGGCGCCCTCGTGTGCGCGGCGCGCTGCACGATCGCCGTCCGGCCGAGGCGCAGCGCGGAACGGGCTCCGCGTGAGGCGCGCGAGCCGAGAGCTGGAGGTGAGGCATGAGGAGCGACGAGGCGCGAGCGACGACTCGCCTGGCTCTGCTCGCCTCTCGGTTCCCCGTTCTGCCCCGAGGACGTTGAATCCATCCCCGGAGCCCATCCCGCGAGTGGGTTCGATCGTCCTCTTCACTGCGTGGTGCTTCTCTTTGTTTGGCCCAGCGGGCTGCGGCCGTGTCGCTCGGGCGGCGCATCGAGCGCCGCCCTCCGACCCGCCTGCGCGTGCGACCGAGCAGGGCGTCCCGCGGCGGGGCCCCTCGCTGTTTCCTTCGCTG
>NCBR01000127.1 GCA_002279285.1 Acidobacteria bacterium 37-71-11 | reverse complement strand
GACGAGATTGGTGCGCCTCATGATCCCTCCGCGGTCCGTGACGGCGCCCGGCACCACGTCCGGACGTCCCGCCGCGATCCCAGTACCGGCTGCATGCTAGTCCACCGGCGACCACCTGTGAGACATGACGGGCGGCGGGACGAGAGGCGGGATGTGACCTCGGGATGCAGGCGGGCGGCATACATCCGCCCTGCGCCGTGAAAACGACGCCATGCTAAGCTTCTTGTACAGTAGAATTCAGGGTGCGAACCGGACTGGAGGCCGAGATGCTCAAGGAGTTCAAAGAGTTCGCCATGCGCGGCAACGTCATGGACATGGCCGTCGGCATCATCGTCGGCGCGGCGTTCGGCCGCATCATCACGTCGCTCGTCAACGACGTGATCATGCCGCCGATCGGGCTGATCCTCGGCAACGTCGACTTCTCGAGCCTGTTCATCAACCTCTCGGGGACTTCCTATCCCAGCCTCGCTGACGCGAGGAAGGCGGGCGCGGCGGTAATGGCGTACGGCGCCTTCTTGAACACCATCCTCGATTTCGTCATCGTGGCGTTTGTCATCTTCTTGCTCATCAAGCAGCTCAACCGCCTGAAGAAGCCCGCCCCGGCGGCGGCGCCGGCAACCAAGGATTGCCCCTTCTGCCTGTCGGCGATTCCGATCAAGGCGACGCGCTGCCCCCACTGCACCTCGCAGCTCACCACTAATTGAAAAATGAAACAATGAGGTACCAGGTACCTTTATGACACGACACAACGTCCCGCTCGGCAGGATCATCGGCATTCCGATAGGCCTCGACTACTCGTGGTTCCTCATCTTCGGCTTGCTCACCTGGTCGCTGGCGGCCAGCTACTACCCGGCGGAGTTTCACGGCTGGGCGCCCGCGCTGTACTGGGCCACGGGCGCGGCGACCGCGCTCCTCCTGTTCGCCAGCGTCCTCCTGCACGAGCTCGGGCATTCCGTGGTGGCGCTGCGCTACAAGATCCCGGTCCGCAGCATCAACCTCTACATCTTCGGCGGCGTGGCCGAGATCGGCAGCGAGCCGCCGTCCGCGGCGGCCGAGCTGGCCATCGCGATCGCCGGGCCGATCGTGAGCCTTGCCCTCGCGGCTCTCTTCACGCTGGCAAAGCCGTTCGCGGCCGCCAGCGCCCCTCTGTTTGGCATGGCCAAGTACCTTGCCTACATGAACATGGCCCTGTTCGTGTTCAACCTCATCCCGGGCTACCCGCTCGACGGCGGGCGCGTTTTCCGCGCCGCGGTGTGGGGGTACACCCACAACCTCCGCCGCGCCACGTTGATCGCCGCCAATGTCGGCCGCTTCTTCGGGTTCGTCTTCATCTTCGTCGGCGTCTGGCAGGTGTTCGCCGGGAACCTGGGCGGCCTCTGGATGGCGTTCATCGGCTGGTTCCTCGACAACGCGGCATCCGCCCAGGTCCACCAGTTGGCGTTCCAGGGCGCGCTCGCCGGCCACACCGTGGCGCAGGCGATGAGCGGGCGCTGTGCCGCCGTACCCGCCGACCTGACGCTGCAACAGCTGGTTGACGAGCACATCCTGGCCGGCGGCCAGCGTTGCTTCCTCGTCAACCGCGGCGAGGCCACCGTCGGTCTCATGACCCTGCACCGGATCAAGGACGTGCCTCGTGCCCAGTGGCCGACCACGCACACCGCGCAGGTCATGCTCCCGATGGAGAACCTCAAGCGCATCGGTCCCGACACCGACGTGTGGAGCGCACTGCAGGAGATGGACCGCGACGGCGTCAACCAGCTCCCGGTGATGACCGACGGCCGCGTCGTCGGCATGCTCAGCCGCGAGGACGTCGTCACCTTCCTGCGCACGCTGCGCGAGCTCGGTAGCTAGATCGCGGCCGGCGCTTCCGGCACCGTTCAGGAAGGCGGTCCCTGGGGCGCCGACGGCCCCCACGTCCAGTAGAGGCCCAGGTAGGCGACGGTGTGGCGCTCGCCGCGAACCGTGTGGCCCGCGCTGAAGAGAACGCTGAAGCCCGGAGTGAAGTTGAGGGAGCCCCCCAGGTCGGCGATCGCGAAGCCGCGTCCGCCTTCCGTGTCCGCACCCTGGGCGAAGACCTCGCCGCCGAGGGTCAGCGTCTTGCCGAGATCCCGTTGCAGCAGCCAGCCGGCGAACGTGTGGCTCCTCTGCCCGGGCGCGTGGTTGACGGTCCAGCCGCCGCCGCCATACGTGGTCCACGGTCCCCAGCTCTTCTGGATCCAAAGCGGGATCCGAAACCACGCGCGGCCGTTGCCGAGGCCGCGCGAGGCGTTCCCGGCCGGCAACTCGACCGTCGGGAAGATCCCAATCTGGGGTCCGTGCTCCGTCTCCTGGCGGAAGCGGTACTTGAAACCCAGCTCCACGTCACCCCACCCGGATTGCGTCCGGCTCCCCAACTGCTGGCTCCACGCCCACGGCACGACCAGGTGGAGCTGAAGGTTCGGAGCCGCGCCCACGTTGAACTCCAGGGCGGGGCCCTGGATCTGTCTGGCGGCGGAGGAACGGTCGTAGGCGGAGAAGAGGTACGCCTCCCAGTGCCGGTAGTCCACCGGCTCGGGGTCGTCCGTCAGGAACGGCGGCCCCGCGAACGCGGGAGGCGCCAGCCCGAGGGCGAACAACACCAGCACGCGCAGGATCACCAGGCCACCGCGTCTCGCACCCGCTCGGCCCACGGGGCGCCCGTCCCTCCGCCTTCTCATCCGTCGAGATCCCGCCGGCACCGCCGGTCGAGGGACCAGGGGCCCGGGCCCGACAGCAGGAGGAAGAGAAGCGAGCAGAGCATGGCGAAGTCGGCCCGCGCGTCGCTCACCATGAACCAGAACCCCTGCCCCGCGCGGAGCAGCTCCGGCAGCTTGGTCGTGGCGATCGCCGTCAGGATGACCGCGAGGAGCGGAACCGCCGCCAGCCGAGTGGCCAGCCCCAGGACGATCAGGAAACCGCAGAGGATCTCGAACGTCCCGACGAACTGCGCCGTGAACCCCGGCCACGGGAACCCGATCCGCGTGAACCGCACGACGCCCATCTTGGGGTCGGTGAACTTGAGGATCCCCTGGGTGAGGAAGATCAGCCCCACGGCGAGGCGGACGAAGAGGGTGCTGCGCGCCCCGGCGATGGGCGGCCGGACGAGGAAGGACCAGGCGTTGCTCATGCCACACGCTCCCTTGCCCCTTGTCCAGGTCGACGGCGGCCGCCGCCCGGCTGGGGCGGCTTGCGGAAACCGAGGGGGTCGCGGTTGACGGAGTCCATGCCCAGGCTCCTCTAACGCTAGGCATCAACCAGATCCGCAATAGCTCCATTCCGTCCGCAAAGCGGCGGTCGGAGACCTACGAAGGTGGCGCGGCGCCGGGCGTGCGTTCGTACACCCGGAGGCGGTAGCCGCTCGCAGGGAACTCCTGCTGCGAGCGCAGCCGCCAGCGCGGGTCCATCGCCATCGCCCGGCGCGCCGGGTCCAGCCAACCGGTCTCCTGCGTCCACCCTTCGCGCCAGGCTAAACCGCCCGGCTGGAGGTCGAGAACCAGGACGGCGCTCACCTCGCTCTGGCGCGCCGCGATTTCCGGAAGGCGCTCCGGACCCGCGTCCCGCAGCACCTGATCCGCCGGGCGCGGCACGTCGTCCGCACGGAACGCAGGCGCGGACTGCCAGCCACTCCACTGGACGAGGCCCGGGCTGAAGTCGTTCCAGTAGCCGGCGAGGACGGAACCGCGTGCGGTCGCCGCCGCGCGTGCCACGGCCGTTGCGACCGGGCGGACTGCGGCCGGCACACTGTTCTCCACCAGGCCGGTGGTAAGGCGCCCGCGATCGATCGGAACGAGAACCGCGAGGATGAGCACGAGCGCGGCGGCGCCCGAGGCCGTCACGGTTCGGAGGCGAGGCGTGATCAGCCGGGTGACCACCCCGGCGAGCGCGGTCGCCGCCGCGAGCCAGAGCAGCGGCGCCAGCGGAAAGAGAAAGCGCGTGAGCTTGTAGGGGTGGACCAGCGTGCCGATCAGGCCGAGGACGAGCGCCAGGACGACGACGCCGTGAGGCGGGGAAAGGCGGGTCCAGAGCGCGACCGCGAGCGCGGCCAGGACGAGGCACGCCGCGCCCACCGCGACCGAGGGCGAGAACTCATGGAGGAATGCACGCGGGTAGAACAGCGCGCCCGCGGGCGTCCACAGCGAAGGGCCGGCGTTGCGGTTCTCCAGGACGCGCACGAAACCGCGCGCGTGGGACGGCGCGAGCATCCAAACCGCGATCGGCAGGAGGACGACCAACGCGATCGCCCGCGGCCGCGAGCCGGCCGCCGCATACCAGGCCCTGAGCCGCGTCCAACTCCGCCGGGGCCAAATCAGCGCGTGGGCGAGCACCAGGACGTAGAGGATGTAGAGCGGCGTGCCGAGCGAGATCGAGCGGCTGGCCTGGCCGCTCGGGTCGTTCACTCGCCCGCCGAAGAGGGCGAGTGCCAGCATCCCGGCGGCGTAGGCGAGCAGGAAGATCCGCCACGGACGGCGCCAGTCGACCGACCTCAAACGCGCCGCCGCCCCGGCGCGCAGCGCCGCCAGCGATCCGGCGGCGAGCCACGCCTCGGCGAGCACGAACGGCACCAGCCACGCCAGACCATAGTTGAACTTGAGGAAGAACAGCAGCACCGCCGCCAGGCACGCCAGCGTGAAATTGCGCGGCGCGCTGCTGCGCAGCGAGCGCGCGTAGCTCCCCACAGCGAGGAACAGCAGCAGCGCTCCGGGGACCTCGAGCATGACGAGCGTTCCGAAGAGCTGGAAGGCGGGGCTCACCGCCACCGAGGCCGCGACGAGGGCGCCGGCGAGGTCCCTGCCATCGCCGCCCACCTGTCGCCCGGCCCAGAAACCGGCCATGACCGTGAGCACGAACAGCACGACCATCTCGCCGTTCGCCGTCCGGTACGTCGGTCCGAAGGGGATGAACGCCGCCGCTTCGACCAGCGGGAAGACCGGCCCCCACAGGTCGAGCCCTCCGACAGCCCGCGTGACGTCGAGAGGATCCAGGTCCTTCGCCGCGTGCGCCAGGCGCGCCCCCGCCGCGCCGTACTTGGCCATGTCCCATTTGGGCAGCGCATCCCACGAGGAGGCCAGCTCCCACAGCCCGGCGCCGGTGCGGGCCGCGAGTACACCGACGAGGAGCCAGGTCAGCAGCGCGAGCGCTCGCGACAACCGCATCAGAAGAAGGGGGCGCCCACTATTCATCCGCACCGATGCTACCTCGGCCGCGGCTCCGGCGAGCGGTATCCTGGAACGGAATCCGACCCTGATGGCACGGGCAGGCAGGAAGGCGGCCTGAATGAACGTGACGGAGTTGGCGCGGCGTCCGAAGGTGAGGCGGCGGGTCGCGATCGCAGCCGCCGCGGTGGCTGCGTACGCCCTGATCGGCTTCTTCGCGGTCCCTCCCCTGCTGCGCTCGCTCCTCGCCGGCAAGCTCACGCAGGCGCTCCACCGGCGCACCACGGTCGAAGGCGTGTCGTTCAACCCGTTCGCCCTGTCCGTCCGCGTGCGCGGCCTGGTGGTGCGCGAGCCCGCCTCCGACGAGGTTTTCGTCTCGCTCGGTGCGCTGTACGCGAACGTCAAGCTCTCCTCGCTCCTCCACCTGGCGCCCGTGCTCAAGGAGCTTCGCCTCGCCAACCTGTACGTCCACCTCGTGCGCAACGCCGATTCAACCTACAACGTCTCCGACCTCATCGCCCCGGCCTCGCCGCCGCCGGCCGTCCCCGGCAAACCGCTGCGGTACGCCCTCAACAACATCCAGCTCACCGGCGGGAGCATCGACTTCGACGACCGGCCGGTCGGCAAGGTGCACACCGTCAAGAACCTCTACCTCGCCATCCCGTTCCTCTCCGATCTCCCCGACGAGACCGAGGTGTTCGTGCAGCCGGCGCTGCGCGCGGTGGTCAACGGCACGCCGGTAGCGCTGACCGGGCGGACCAAACCGTTCGCCAACTCGCGCGAGACGTCGCTCGACTTCGAGTTCAACGACCTCGACGTCCCGGCCTACCTGGCTTACCTGCCCGTGCCGCTGCGGGTCAAGGTCCCCTCGGCGCTGCTCTCGGGGCGACTCACGCTCACGTTCCGCCAGGAGAAGGGGAAGCCCTCGACGCTCGAGCTCTCCGGCCGCACGGCGTTCCGCGACGTCCGCGTCACCGACACGCAGGGTACCGAGCTGCTCGCGCTGCCGCTGCTCGACGTGCGCATCGCCGCCGCCGACCTCCTGACCGGCCGCACCGACCTGGCGAGCGTGCTGGTGCAGCAACCCCGCCTGCGGGTCGCGCGCGACGCCGCCGGCCTCTGGAACCTCGCCGCGCTGGCGCCCGCCGCCACGGCTCCAGGCGCACCGGCAGGCGGCGCGGCCGCTCCGTTCGCCCTCGCCGTGCGCGAGTTCAAGGTGGCGGACGGGACCGTGCTGTTCTCCGACGCAACGGTGAAGCCCCCGTTCGCGGCCACGTTGCGCGCGCTGGATCTCGGCGTGCGCTCGTTCAGCACCGCCCCCAACTCAGCCGCCACGGTCGAGCTGTCGCTGGCGACCGACGCGGCCGAGACGCTGCGCGAGAGAGGCGAGCTGACGTTTTCACCGCTCGCGGCACACGGGACGGTCGAGGTCGCGGCCGTGCCGCTGCGCCGCTACGCGGCGTACTACAAGGACGCCGTCGCGTTCGAGGTCAGAGACGGCGTGCTCGGCGTGTCGACCGGCTACGCCTGGTCCGGAAGCGGCGACGGCTGGACGCTCTCGGACCTGGCGGCCACGCTGCGCTCGCTGCGCCTGCACCGCGCCGGAGAGCGCGGCGACTTCCTCGCTGTTCCCGAGACGGTGCTGAAGGGGTCGGCGCTCGACCTGGCCGCGCGTCGCCTCGCACTCGGCGAGCTTTCGCTCGCGGGTGCGCGCCTCGCGGTCTCTCGTGGCGCCGAGGGCGCCTGGAACCTCGCCTCGCTCCTGCCGCCGTCGCCGTTGCCGCCGGCCAGTCCGGCGCCGGCCGCGTCCCAGAGCACGGCGCCCGCGTGGACGCTTGCCCTCAAGCGGCTCGTGCTCCAGCGCGCGGCTGTTGAGCCGCTCGCGCTGACCGCTTCGAACCTGTCCACGACTCAGGGTGCGCAAGGGCGCCTCGAGCTGCGCAGCGGCGTCAACGGGTCGGGGAGCGTGTCGCTGACAGGCGGGATCGGCCTCAACCCGTTTACGGCGAAGCTCGCGGCTGTCGTCAAGGACCTGCCTCTGGTCCCGCTGCAGGGGTACGTCACCGACCGCGTCCACCTGGTGGTCAACGACGGCACCGCCTCGGCCGCCGGCAAGCTGACCGTGGCCACGAGCGGCCCGGCGCCGAGCGCCGGCTTCACGGGGCGTGCCTCGGTCGACCGCCTCGCCACCGTGGACGCGCACGCCACCGAGGATTTCGTGCGCTGGACTTCGCTCGCCTTCACCGGCGTCTCGTTCGCCAGCGAGCCGTTCCGCCTCTCAATCGCCGGCGTCACGCTCGCGGGGTTGGCGTCGAAGGTCATCATCGCCGCCGACGGTACGATCAACCTCTCCCGCGTACTGGGGGTCGCGTCCCCCCCGCCGGCGAGCGGGAACGAGGGCGAGGGTTCGCCGGCCGCTCCCCCGCCGACGCCCGCCCCCGCGCCGGTCACCACCCCGGCGCCCGCCACTGCGGCGCCGGAGAACGGGGGAGCGGACGCGGTGCGGATCGCCAAGGTCACGTTTCGGGACGGCGCGATCGTCTTCATCGACCGCTCGGTGAGCCCGGAGTTCCGGATGGACGTGACCGGCCTGGCGGGATCGGTATCGGGGCTGTCCTCGCTCGCCTCGACC
>NCBR01000328.1 GCA_002279285.1 Acidobacteria bacterium 37-71-11 | reverse complement strand
GCTCGGAACCTTGTACAAGGTGGATGCGTTCTTTCCCCCCACCTACCACTTCCGTGGGGAGAAGCTGCAGAAGTTGAGCGAGGACAAATACCACTTCACCCGCGGCGTGTTCACGAGCTGCGACCTTACCGACAAGGCGCCGCCGTGGAGCATCGAGGTGCGCGACGCGATGGTGCAGCTCGAGGGGTACGGGCACTTCCGCGATGCGACGATCAAGGTCCGCGGCGTCCCGATCTTTTACACGCCACGGCTGCTCTGGCCGGTCAAGCGCGACCGCTCCGCCGGGTTCCTCGTCCCGACGTTCGGGTATTCCAGCCAGCGTGGCGCCTATCTCGGCAACTCGTTCTTCTGGCCGGTCTCGCGCTCGTTCGACACCACGTTCTTCGTCGACCTATTCACCAAGCGCTACCTCGGCCTCGGTCAGGAGGCGCGCTGGACCCCGGCCGAAAACGCGTTCGGCGAGATCGCGGACGAGTTCGTCTGGGACCCGGGAAGCAAGAGCTGGAAGTGGAAGGCCAACGGCAAGTACAACCAGCTCTTCCCGGGCGGCTGGACGCTGCACGCCGAGCTGCAGCAGATCTCCGACATCGACTTCTTCCAGCGTTTCGAAGGCACCACGAACCCGACCGGGTCGCGAACCCTTTACTCCTACGTGAACCTCGCGCGGACGTGGGGTCCGCAGGCGCTCACCTTCCGGATCGATCACCTCAAGACGTTCTTCACCGATACCACCGGCCTCACGACTTCCCAGGTTTCGCTCGACCGCCTCGGGGAGGTGGAGTACCTCCTGCGCTCGACCCGCATCGGGAAGACCCCGCTCTACGTGTCCGCCGACGGTCTCCTTGACGCACTCCAGGTCAACCGCTCGGCGTCGTTGCGCGGGCGGTACGGACGCCTCGATATCTTCCCCACCCTGTCCCTGCTCACCCCCGGCTTCGCCTGGCTCAACATCACGCCGACGATCGGTGCACGGGAGACGTACTACACCTCGCAGTATTCCGCCAACGACCAATCGCTGGTCAAGGAGCCGATCTCGCGCCACTACGGGACCGCGGGGGTCTCGATCGTGGGGCCGTCGCTCTCCCGCATCTGGACGAAGCACGACGGAACGAAATTCAAGCACCTCTTCGAGCCTCGCATCGACTATACCTACATCTCGAATCCGGGCGGCAGCCTCGACAATCCAAGCAGCTCGCCGATTCCGGTGTTCGACCAGCGCGACTCCGTGCTGGTCACCAACCAGGTGAAGTGGACGCTCGGCAACTACCTCCTCGTCAAGACCGGTCCGGCCGGAAGTCGCGAGGTTGCGAGTCTCGAGATCTCGCAGCCCTACTCGCTGTCGGACCCCCTGACTCCCGCCCGGACCACGTTCGACTCCGCGACCGGCCAACCCGGCCAACCGCTTCCCGCGAGCCTGAAGGGTCCCCTCGACCTCTGGCTGCGGGTGCTCCCGGTCCCGACCGCGACCCTGGACACCCGCGCCGACTTCGACCCGGTGACGCACAGCCTGCAGAGCACGTCGCTCTCCGGCGGCTACAGCAAGGGGGCGAACGCGCTCAATCTGACCTGGTACTCGAGTTACGATCCGACCGGCCAGGTGACATCGTCCCAGACCCGTCTCTTCTTCGGCCTTGCTCCCGGCAACTCGCACTGGCGTCTCGAAAGCCAGATCTCGTACGACGTCCACCAGCACCAGCTCCTCGAGCAGCGCTACGTGTTCCGCTGGCGCGGCAGCTGTTGGAACGCGATGTTCGAGGTGCACGACTACCGGATTCAGCCGTACAAGACCCGCGACTACCGCATCTCGATCGATCTCACGGGCCTGGGCACCTTCCTCGACATCAAGGGCGCCCTCAATTCGTTTGCGCAGTGAGCCTGCGGGCCGGTTGCGGGCCGTCCGGGCATGGTGTAAGCTCCGCGCTCGTCAGGTCGGGGCGTAGCTCAGCCTGGTAGAGCACACGGTTCGGGACCGTGTGGTCGGAGGTTCAAATCCTCTCGCCCCGACCAGCTTCATCTTTGCCCAGCGGGCTGCGGCCGGGTCGCTCGGGCTCACCGTTGTCTATTCCACTTCCGTTGAAGGGTCTCTTGCTTGCCGGTCCCGCAGGTGGCTCGGGCTTTCTCTTCACTGCGTGAGGCTGTCTTGTTTTGCCCCGCAGGCTACGGCCGTGTCGCTCGGGCGGCGCATCGTCATCCACTGCGTGGAGTCTTGCTTGCCGGTCCCGCGGGTGGCCGGATGCGGGCCCGGGCGCCCCCGCGCCCGAGCCCGCATGCTCCTGTGCCCGCGACCGGACAGGGCGAT
>NCBR01000126.1 GCA_002279285.1 Acidobacteria bacterium 37-71-11 | reverse complement strand
GCCTCACGCAGTGAAAAGGAGAAGCATGGCGCGGGGGCGAGCAAGGCCCGAACGCCGCTTCACCCGAGGGGCAAAGCAAGAGGCCTCCACGAATGTGGAAAGAAAACCAGAGCGACCGGCCGCCTCCCGGCTCCCATCTTCGTGTACAATCACGGGTTCGCAGTCGCCGCACGCGACGCGGGGAGCCAGGTGGACCAGCAGCGCATCCGCAACTTCTGCATCATCGCCCATATCGACCACGGCAAGTCGACGCTGGCGGACCGCCTGCTCGAATTGACGGGGGCGCTGTCGGCGCGGGAGATGATGGCGCAGGTGCTCGACTCGATGGACCTCGAGCGCGAGCGCGGGATCACGATCAAGGCGCACACCGTCACGCTGCAATACCACGCCAGGGACGGGCAGGACTACGTCCTCAACCTGATCGACACCCCCGGCCACGTGGACTTCTCCTACGAGGTGTCGCGCTCGCTGGCGGCGTGCGAGGGCGCGCTCCTGGTCGTGGACGCCTCGCAGGGGGTGGAGGCGCAGACCCTCGCCAACGCCTACCTCGCGGTCGATCAGGGACTCGAGCTGGTGCCGGTGCTCAACAAGGTGGACCTCCCGTCGGCCGAGCCCGACCGGGTGCGGGAGCAGATCGAGCAGGTGATCGGGCTCGACGCCAGCGCCGCGCTGACGATCTCGGCCAAGACCGGCGCCGGCGTCCCCGATGTCCTGGAGGCGCTGGTGGAGCGCGTGCCGCCGCCGCACGGGGACCCCGACGCCCCGCTGCGCGCGCTCGTCTTCGACGCCTCCTACGATGCCTACCGCGGGGTGCGGTGCCTGGTGCGGGTGGTGGACGGGCGGCTCGCGGCCGGGCAGCCGATCCGCTTCATGAGGGTCGACCGCGAGGCCACCGTCGAGGAGCTGGGCACGTTCACGCCGCGCGCCGAACCGGCGGCCGAGCTCGCCGCCGGCGAGGTGGGGTACGTGTTCGCGAGCCTGAAGGACCTTCGCCTGGTGCGGGTGGGCGACACCGTCACCGACGACCTCCATCCCGCGGCCGAGCCGCTGCCCGGGTTCATCGACGCCAAGCCGATGGTGTTCGCCGGCCTCTACCCGCTGGACTCCTCGGCGTTCGGGGAGCTGCGCGAGGCGCTCGAGAAGCTGTCGCTCAACGACTCCGCGTTCACCTTTCAGCCCGACTCTTCACAGGCGCTCGGGTTCGGCTTCCGCTGCGGTTTCCTCGGCCTGCTGCACATGGAGATCGTGCAGGAGCGCCTCGAGCGCGAGTTCAACCTCGAGCTGATCACCACCGCCCCCGGCGTGGCGTACCGGGTGCTCACCACCGCCGGCAACGTCGTCGAGGTCACCAACCCGGCGCAGCTCCCCGACCCCGGCACGATCGAGACGATCGAGGAGCCGCTGATCCTCGCGACCATCCTGACCCCGGACGCCTACCTGGGCGGCATCCTCAAGCTGGTCCAGGACCGGCGCGGCGAGCAGGTCAAGCTCGAGTACCTCGCGCGCGGCCGCGTCCTGCTCGAGTACCGCTTGCCGCTCGCGGAAGTCGTTCTCGACTTTTATGATAAGTTGAAGTCCGTGTCGCGCGGGTACGCCTCCCTCGACTATCACTTCGCCGGCTACCGCGAGGGCGACCTCGTCAAGCTTGACCTGTTGGTCAACGGCGAGCCGGTGGACGCCCTGGCGCTGATCGTCCACCGCGCCAGCGCATACGCGAAGGCGCGAGCGTTCGCCGCCAAGCTCAAGGAGATGATCCCGCGCCAGCTCTTCGAGGTGACGATCCAAGCGGCGATCGACAACCGGGTGATCGCGCGCGAAGCGGTCAAGGCGCTGCGCAAGAACGTGCTCGCCAAGTGCTACGGCGGGGACATCAGCCGCAAGCGCAAGCTCCTGGAGAAGCAGAAGGAAGGCAAGAAGCGCCTCAAGCGGTTGGGCAAGGTCGAGATCCCGCAGGAGGCGTTCCTCGCCGTCCTCAAGGTGGAGACATGAGCAAACAACACGTGGTCCGTGAGTACTACGAGGCCATCCTGGTGGCGGTGATCTTCACGCTGTTCGCGCGCACCTTCGTCGCGCAGGCGTTCAAGATCCCCAGCGGGTCGATGGAGGACAACCTCCTCGTCGGCGACCACCTGTTCGTCAACAAGTTCATCTACGCGCCGCACTGGGACACGCCGCTCCACCGCCTCATGCCGTACCGCAACGTGCGCCGCGGCGACGTGGTCGTGTTCAAGTACCCGCAGGACCCCGAGCGCGACTTCATCAAGCGCGCCGTCGGGGTCCCGGGCGACACCCTCGAGATGCACGACAAGATCCTGTTCGTCAACGGCAAGCAGGAAGTCAACCCGCACATCATCCACAGGGACCCGATCACCTACCCGAACAGCCCGTTCGTCCCCGAGCAGATGCGGCCCCGCGACAACTGGGGCCCGGTGACGGTGCCGCCGGGGTTCGTGTTCTGCATGGGGGACAACCGCGACAACTCGTACGACTCGCGGTTCTGGGGTCCGGTCCCGCGCGACTACTTCAAGGGGCGGGCGCTGTTCATCTACTGGTCGTACGAGGCCAAGCCGAACTCGCAGGAGTGGCGCGGTTGGGGCGACCGCATCCGGCAGCTCGCGTCGGTCGGCGTTCACTTCTTCACGCGCACGCGCTGGTCGCGCTCGTTCACCCTCGTGCACTAGAGCCGCCGTGGCAGGCGCCGTGCCGGCGCCGGGGGAGGCGATGAGGATCGGTGCGGTCGGGGAGAACCTGCTGGAGCGCCTGGCCGTGCGCCTGCGGCTCGGCCCCCGGCCGCTGCTCGAGACGCACGCCACGCTCCTGCTCGCGCAGGCCTTGATGGTGGCGACGAAGGCTGGCGTGATCGAAGCGCTCGCCGCCGCGCCGCTGACCCCGGGCGAAGTGGCCGCGCGCTGCGGCGGCGACGAGCGCGCCACCGCCAAGCTGCTCGGTGTCCTCGAGGCGACCGGATACGTCCGGAGGTCGCACGGTCGCTGCGCCCTCACGCCGGACGCCCAGCGCTGGCTGCTTGGAGGCAGCCCCCACTCGCTGCGCGACAACCTCCTGTTCCGGTTCGTGGAGTGGTCGTGGATCGGGCGGCTCGACGACTTCCTGCTCTCCGGCCGGCCGCTCGACATCCACGCCGAGATGTCGCCCGAGCAGTGGGGCGCCTACCAGCGCGGGATGCGCTCGCTCGCCGCATCGCTTGCCCGCGAGGTGGCGTGGCGGACGAAGGTGCCGCGAGGGGCGCGCGCGATGCTCGACATCGGCGGAGCGCACGGCCTCTACTCGGCCGCGCTCTGCCGCCGCCATCCAACCCTGGAGGCGGTGGTCCTCGACCTGCCCGCCGCGGTCGAGCAGGCCGCGGGAATGCTGGAGCACGAGGGGCTCGGGGGCCGCATCGCGCACCGCGCCGGCGATGCGCTCACCGACGACCTCGGCGCCGATGCGTTCGACCTCGTGCTCGTCTCGAACCTGCTGCACCACTTCGCAGCCGGCCAGAGCCGGGACCTCGTCCGCCGCGCCGCGCGCGCGCTGCGGCCCGGCGGCGTCCTCGTGGTCCAGGAGTTGTTCGCCCCCGCCTCGGCCCGGCGAGCGGGACAGGCCGCGGCGCTCGCCGACCTCTACTTCGCGATGACGAGCGAGTCCGGCACGCTCTCGGTGGACGAGATCGCGGCGTGGCAAAGGGAGGCCGGTCTGCGGCCGCTCCGGCCCGTGCGGTTCGTGTCGTTCCCAGGCGCCGGCCAGCAGAGCGCGGTGAAGCGGTAGAGACGGGTATAGAAGAGACGTGGTCCGTGGTCAGACCACGACAAACGGCCACCGCCGTAGTCGCCGCCCCGCCGCTGAAGGCGACGATGGCGCACGCCGCGGTCGCGCCCCACATCGAGACGGGGTCGTGTCTTGTATGTGTGGGGCGCGCGCGCCGCGCGCGCTTCTTCTTGCACTCCCACGAAAACGACAGCTCGCCCGGCGGTCGCGCCGCACATCAAGAACGTCGTAGAGCGGGCGCTGTGCCCGCCCTTGCGGCGAGTGAAGGCAAACCGGTCTCTGTCATGCGAGGGCGAGGGCGATGAGGCGGTCGAACAGGCGCGGGTGGCGGCCGAGGACGTGCAGCGCGCCACGACGGAGAAGCGGCCGCCGCGCCAGGGCGAGCACCGTCCGGCAGGCGACCGCGTAGCGCCGGAACTCGTGCGCCGCGAAGCGCTCGTAGGGCGCGAGCGCCGCGCGGCTGGCGCCTTGCGCGAGTGCCGCCGGCAGGCCCGCGCCGAGCGCCTGCCCGCACGCCAGGGCGAGCGACAGCCCTTCGCCGGTGATCGCGTCCACGTACCCCGCCGCGTCGCCGACGAGGGCGAAGCGGTCGGCGGTGCGCGTGCGCACGGCCTGCGCCAGCGGTCCCGCGCCGCGCGGCTGCGAGTCGGCCGCCGCGCCGGCGAGGCGCTGGGCGACGGCGGGGAAGCGCTCGAGCAGGCGCGCGAACGAGACCGGGCCATCGAGCCGCCCCTTCTCCCACAGGAACGCGATCCCGACGCGCCCGGCGCCGGCCGGCGTCACGAACGCCTCGACGCCGCGGGCGAGGTGGACCTCGACGCCGCGGCTCCACGGCGGCACGCGGAAGTGCTGCCGCATGCCGAAGCGCGCTGCGGCGGCCGCGCGATCCTCGAGCCCGGCCGCGTGCCGGAGGCGGGAGTGAAGGCCGTCCGCCGCCACCAGCACGTCGGCGGTCAGCTCACCCGCGTCCGTTTGCAGCGTGACCACGTCGCGGCCGGCCGAAAACCCCGCGGCCGCGCACCCCCAGCGCAGCTCGACGCCGCACGCTTCGGCGCGCCGCGCCAGCGCCGCGGCGAGGGCGGTGCGGCGGATGCCGAGCCCGCCGGGGGCAGGGAGGGCGCCGGCGGCGCGGGAGCCGTCCTCCTGGACGTAGCAGATGCCGTCAATCGGCGCGCACGCCTCGGGGTCGACGAGAGCGCGCGCCCCGAGCGCTTCGAGCACCCGGACCCCCGCGGGCATCAACCCCTCGCCGCACGCCTTGTCCGGCGGTGCGGCGGCGCGCTCGCAGACGACGGTCGCAAGTCCCGCGCGCGCCGCGGCGATCGCGGTCGCGAGGCCGGCGGGCCCGGCGCCGACGACGGCGACATCGGCACTATCGCCCACGGCCGAGCCTCGCCCGCGCGAACGCGAGCGCGGAGCGCGCGGCTTCGGCCGCGAGGCGGACCGGACCCACGGCGCGCGGCGGGGTCAGCTCGCCGGCGAGGAACCGCCGCAGCGCCTCACTCCGTCGCATCTTGCCACTCGAGGTGCGGGGCAGCGTCCCCGGTTCGAGCAGGCGCACGGTGTGCGGCCGGATGCCGGTGTGCTCCAGGACCGCGCGCCGGATCCGCTCCGCGGTGCCGTTGTCACGCGCCGCATTGCGGGCGCGTTCCGCGAGCACGAGGAGGTGCTCGCCGTCCTCGCCGTCGGGGACGAACCCGAGCGCCACCGCGCACCCGGCCCGCACGCCGGCGATGCCGGCCAGACACTCCTCGAACTCCTGCGGCGCGTGGTTGGCGCCGCGGATGACGATGAGGTCCTTGGCGCGGGCGCACACGTACAGCTCGCCGCCCGCGACGAACCCCAGGTCGCCGGTGTCGAGGAAACCGTTCGCGAGCACGCTCGCGGTCGCGCCGGGGAGGCCGAAGTACCCGGTCATCACGAACCCCCCGCGGACGAAGATGCCCCCGACCCGCCGCTCGGGCAGCTCGCGGCCGTCGGCGCCGCGCACCTGCACCTCGGCGCCGGGGACGGGCGTCCCCACCGACACGATCGAGCGCGGCCCCGCGACGGCCTCGCCCGCCGCCGCCAGGCGGATGGGATCGACGCCCAGCGCCGTGGGCCCGCGGTCCGGCGGCGTGAACGTGACGGCGAGGGCGGCCTCGGCGAGGCCGTAGACCGGCCGCAGGCCGCGCCGGTCGAAGCCAACCGGCGCGAAGCGCCGCGCGAAGCGCTCGAGGGCGGCGAGCGACACCGGCTCGGCGCCGCAGAGGGCGAGCCGCCAACTCGAAAGGTCGCAGCCGGCCAGCTCCTCGTCCTTCACCCGCTTGGCGGCCACCTCGTAGCCGAAGTTGGGCGCCACCGAGACCGTGGCGCGGTGACGCGCGATCGCCCGCAGCCAGAGGGAAGGCCTGGCGAGGAAGTTCTCGGGCGGGATGAGGACGAGCGGGCCGGGGACGTAGACGGCGACCAGCAAGCAGCCGATCAGGCCCATGTCGTGGTAGAGGGGCAGCCACGACACGCCCATCTGCGGCGTGTCCTCCTCGGGCGGGAGCAGGGCGGCGAGCGCGGCAAGCTGCGCCATCACGTTGGCGTGCGACAGCGCCACCGGCTTCGGGTCGGCCGTCGAGCCGGACGAGAACTGGATCAGCGCCAGGTCGTCGGGGCGGGCCTCGGTGCGCAGCTCGGAGGGGTCGCCGTCGCCGAGCTGGTCCGCCCGCACGCACCCGAGCGGCGGCCGCGCCAGCTCGACCGTCCGGCCCAGGAGCGCGCGGGTGCGGCTGTCGGCCACGACGAGCCTCGCCCCCACCGCCGTCATCATCGCGGCCGTCGCAACGTGGTACTCGGGCAGCCGCCCGAGCCGCAGCGGCGGGTAGAGGGGCACCGGCACGGCGCCGGCGAGCAGCGTACCGAAATAGGCGTCGAGGAACGCCGGGGAAGTGGGGAGGACGATCGCGACGCGGTCGCCTGCGGCGACCCCGCGCGCGGCCAACGCCGCGGCGGCGCGCCGGGCGCGAGCGTGGATCTCAGAGAACGGAAGGACGGTCTCGCGCTCGGCGAGGTCCACGAAGGTCATCGCCGCGTCGCCGGCCGCGGCGGCTTCGAGCGCCGCATTGACGGTGCGATGGCGCGGCGGCGGGCAGGCCGGCCCTCTCATCCGGCGGCCCGTCCTTCATCATCTGCAACGGGGTGCGGCTCCGCCCCGTCGCCGGCCTCGGCGACCGCGCGCTCGACCAGGGCAACGAGGTCGGCGACGGTGACCAGCCGGGAAACTCGAGCTCGTCGCGGAGGATGCGGCGGATCTCGGCGAGGATCTCGGCGCGGCGATCAGGCACGGCGCACTCCAGCCGCCCCCCGGCGCCGCGCCGCGAACGCCCGCGTGTAGGCGGCGCCGAGGGCGCGCTCCTCGGCGGGGATGCGGACGGCGAGCAGCGCCGCGTTCGCGGCCACGAAGACCAGCGCCGTGATCCACGCCCCGTAAATCAGCGGCACGGCCGCGGCCTCGAGCATCACCGCGAGGTAGTTGGGGTGGCGCATGAAGCGGTAGGGGCCGGTCGTCACCGGCTCGGCGCCGGGGACGTGGACGATGCGGGTGTTCCAGCGGCGGCCGAGCGTCGCGACCGCCCACCAGCGCAGTGCCTGGGCGGCGAGCGCCACCGCCAGGGCGGCAAACCCGGCGGCGCCGGGGAAGGCGCGGTGCAGGCCGAGCACCTCGGCGGCGCAGGCGAGCGGGAAGACCGCGTGCACGGCGACCATCACGGCGTAGTGGCGGCGGCCGGTCTCGACGCCGCCCGCGGCGAGCGCAAGCCGGATGTTGCGGCGCGAGACGAGCAGCTCCACCCCGCGCTCGAGGTAGAGCAGCGCGAGGAAGCCGAGGTAGAGCGCGGTCGAGGTCACCATCGCAGCAGGACCAGCTCGGCGCAGAACCCCGGCCCCATCGCCAGCAACAGGCCGTTGTCCCCGGCGGCTCCTTCGCCGGAGTCGAGCAGCTCGCCGAGGACGAACAGCACCGAGGCCGAGGAGAGGTTGCCGGTCTGGCGCAGCGAACTCCACGAGCGGGCGAGGGCGCCGGCGGGCAGCTCGAGCGTGCTCTCGAACGCCTCGAGCACCCTGGGACCGCCGGTGTGGGCGATCCAGTGGCGGACGTCGGCGCGCGCGAGGCCGTGCGCGGCGAGGAACCCGTCGACGTCCGCCCGCACGTGGGCGCGCACCACCTCGGGCACCTTGGCCGAGAGCATGATCTTGAACCCCGAATCGACGATCTCCCACCCCATCACCCGTTCGGTGTCCGGATAGAACACGGAGCCGGTCGCGACC
>NCBR01000327.1 GCA_002279285.1 Acidobacteria bacterium 37-71-11 | reverse complement strand
TGGGGCCGGCGCGCCGCGCCGGCTTCTTCTTGCCCTCCGAGAACCGAGCCAACGCGTTCAGAAGGCAACGACCGCGCGCCCGGCGGTCGCGCCCCACATCGAGACACCCGTAGTTCGGGGGTTTGAATGGCTCGGCCATTTTGACAAATGGCGTAGGCCGGCCTAGCGTGACGGCGTGCAACAGCTCCTCGACCGTGCGCGCCGCGCCGTGTCGTCCCCGGCCCCGCACCCCCTCTACCTGAGGCTGGCCGAGGCGCTCGCCCCGGCGCTCGCTGAGGAGGGAAACCGCGGGCTCCCGTCGGCGCGCGCGCTGGCGGTGGAGATCGGGCTCAACCGGGCGACGGTGACCGCGGCGTACCACGAGCTGGCGCGGCGCGGCCTGCTGGCGCTGCGCCCGGGCCGCCCGGGCCGGCGGGCGGCGCCACACGCCGAGCCGGCGCCCGCGGGGTTCGAGCCGCCGGCGGGCGGGATCGACCTCGCGCGCTACGCGCCCGACCGCGAGCTGCTGCCCGCGGGACAGGTGTTCCGCTGGCTCGGCGTCGGCGAGGGTGAGGGCGAAGGGGTCGCGCAGTACGGCAGCGCCTGGGGGTACCAGCCGCTGCGCGGGTGGCTCGCGGCGCGGCTCGCGAGCTTCGGCGTCCCGGCGGCGGCCGACCGGGTGCTGCTGACGGGCGGCGTGCAGCACGCGCTCGACCTGCTGCTGCGCGCCCTCGCGCGCCCCGGCGACGCGGTGCTGGTCGAGGACCCGACGTACCCGGGGCTGCCGCCGCTGCTGGCGTTGCACCAGGTGCGCGTGGTCGGGATCCCGGTGCACCGCGACGGGATCCGCCCCGGCGAGGTCGCGGCGTTGCTCGGACCGGAACGGCCGCGGCTCGCAATCCTCACGCCGACGCTGCACAACCCGTCGGGGCTGGTGGTCGGTGAGGCAACCCGGCGCGAGCTCCTCGGGCTGCTGCGCGAGCGCGGCGTGCAGGTCGTGGAGGAACTGTTCGACCCCGCCCTGGTGAGCGACGGCGAGGTGCCGCCGCCGCTGGCGGCGCTCGACCCCGACGTGGTGGCGGTCGGCTCGTTCTCGAAGGCGCTGTTCCCGGGGCTGCGGGTGGGCTGGGTCGCGGGCCCGGCCGAGCTGCTCGATCGCGTCGCCGCGGTGAAGAGCTCGGCCGACCTCGGCGGCAGCCCGTTCCTGGAAGCGGCGGCGTGGACGCTGTGCCGCCGCGGGGTGTTCGACGACCAACTCGCGCGCCTGCGCGGCGCCGCGCGGGCCAGGCTCGAGATCGTGCTCGGCGCGCTCGCGCACGCGCCGAAGGGCGTGGCGTGGAGCGTGCCGCGCGGCGGCTTCTCGCTGCTCGTCACGCTGCCGCCGGGGTGGAGCTCGCGCGCGGTGGCGGCGCGGGCCGGCGAGCGCGGGGTGTGGGTGCTGCCGGGCCCGGCGATGTCGGTGTCCGGGCGCGACGACGTGGTGCGGCTCGCCTACGCCGCGGTGGGCGGCGAGCGGTTGGAAGAAGGGATGCGGGGTTTTTGCGCGGCGCTGGAGCCCGGGCGCGGGCCGCTGCCGCTGGTGTGAGACGAGAAGGGATCCGGGGCGTGGGCTCCGGGGTCAGGGAGGACGAGATGGAGTTCCAGTCAGAACAGTTCCGCGTCAAGGTCGGCCTCGCCGAGATGCTCAAGGGCGGCGTGATCATGGACGTCACCGATGCCGCGCAGGCCAAGATCGCCGAGGACGCCGGCGCCGCCGCCGTCATGGCGCTCGAGCGCGTGCCGGCCGACATCCGCGCCGAGGGCGGCGTGGCCCGCATGGCCGCGATCGGCAAGATCGAGGAGATCATGAAGCTCGTGTCGATCCCGGTCATGGCCAAGTGCCGGATCGGGCACATGGCCGAGGCGCGGGTGCTCGAAGCGCTCGGCGTCGACTTCATCGACGAGTCCGAGGTGCTGACCCCGGCCGACGAGGAGAACCACGTCTGGAAGCGCGACTTCAAGGTGCCGTTCGTGTGCGGCTGCCGCAACCTCGGCGAGGCGCTGCGCCGGATCGGCGAGGGCGCCGCGATGATCCGCACCAAGGGCGAGGCCGGCTCGGGGAACATCGTCGAGGCGGTCCGCCACCTGCGCGCCGTGCGCCGCGGAACTTCGCGGCCGGCGGCGTCGCCACCCCGGCCGACGCGGCGCTGTGCATGATGCTCGGCGCCGAGTCGGTGTTCGTCGGCTCCGGGATCTTCAAGTCCGAGGACCCGTCGCGGCGCGCCGCGGCGATCGTCAAGGCCGTCACCCACTGGCAGGACCCGGCCGTCGTGCTGGAAGCCTCGCGCGGCCTCGAGGGCGCGATGCACGGCCTCGACATCGCGAAGCTCACCCCCGAGGAGATGCTGTCGCGCCGGGGGTGGTAGGTGCGGCGCGCTGCCGCGCCGATCGGGTTGCTCGCGCTGCAGGGTGACTACGCGGCCCACGCCCGGGCGCTCGCCGCCCGCGGCGCCGCCACCCGCGAGGTGCGCACCCCCTCCGACCTCGACGGGCTCGCCGGCCTCGTCCTCCCCGGCGGCGAGTCCACGACGATGCTCAGGCTCATGGATGGCAGCGACCTCGCCGCGCGGCTCGTCGCCGAGATCGCGGGCGGGCTGCCGGTGCTCGCGACGTGCGCCGGCGTGATCCTGCTCGCCCGCGAGGTCCGCCTCCCGCCGCAGCGCTCGCTCGGCGTGCTCGACGCGGCCGTCGAGCGCAACGCCTACGGGCGGCAGCTCGACTCGGCGGTCGTCGCGCTGACGGTGCGGGATCCCGAGGGGCTCGGGGCGGACACCCTCGAGGGTGTGTTCATCCGCGCACCGCGCGTGACCGCGGTGGGGGACGGCGTCGCGGTGCTGGCCACGCGCGGTGGCGACCCCGTGCTGCTGCGCCAGGGGTCGGTCCTGGCGGCGACGTTCCACCCCGAGCTGACGCCCGGCTCCCCCGTCGTGGACCTGTTCGTCCGCCTCGTCCGCGCCGCCGGATAACCCCGGCGCGGACCCTTTCGTGGGGCAGGCGCCCTCGCCCGCCCGGCGGTCGCGCCTCACATGATTTGGAATGTAGGGGCGGGGCTTGTCCCCGCCCGCGCTGGTCCTGGCGTCGGTCCCCACTCGCGGGCGGCCGCAAAGGCCGCCCCTACGTTGCAGGACCAGAGGCCGCGATCCGGCGTTTGCAAGCAAACGCCGCTGCGGAGACAACGACCGCGCCCGGCGGTTTCGCGCAACCCAAGAACAACGAAAACGGAAGCGCGCCCGGCGGTCGCGCCCCACATCGAGACAGGGACCGGTCTTGTCCATGTGGGGCCGGCGCGCCGCGCCGGCTTCTTCTTACCCTCCGAGAATCACCACAGAGGACGCGCGCCCGGCGGTCGCGCCTCACACCGAGGCAGGGACCGGTCTTGTCCATGTGGGGCCGGCGCGCCGCGCCGGCTTCTTCTTACCCTCCGAGAATCACCACAGAGGACGCGCGCCCGGCGGTCGCGCCCCACATCGAGACAGGGACCGGTCTTGTCCATGTGGGGCCGGCGCGCCGCGCCGGCTTCTTCTTACCCTCCGA
>NCBR01000125.1 GCA_002279285.1 Acidobacteria bacterium 37-71-11 | reverse complement strand
CGGGACGCCCTGCTCGGTCGCACGCAGAGGCGGGTCGGAGGGCGGCGCTCGATGCGCCGCCCGAGCGACCACGGCCGCAGCCCGCGGGGCAAAACAAGACAGCCTCACGCAGTGAGGAGAAGAACCATCCACTCCGCGGGACCGGCAAGCAGAGAAGCCTCCACGCAGTGGAAAGAGAATCAGAGCGACGGCCCGGAGCCCGATGGCAAGGGAAAGAGAGGGTCACGCAGTGACGAGAGACGCCGGTTGCGGGGCCAGAGAGAGCAGCCGGCGCCGGCAGCCGGCCAAAGGCGCCCTGGGCCGACCTCAGTGCGCGACGGTCGCCAGGAGGGCGATCGCGGCCATGCCGCAGGCGGTCGCGAAGACGTCGCGCTTGCGGCAGACCGGCGTGGTCACAGCGGGGATGAGGTCGCTGGCCCCCAGGTAGAGGAAGAACCCGGCCATCGCCAGGAGCAGGCCGCCGAGCTGGTGGTGATCGAGGTTGACGGCGAGGCCGGCGCCGAAGCCCGCCGCCAGGAACGCGACATTGCCCAGCAGCAGCCGCACCGCCGCGCGGCGGCGGTGGTGGTGGGCGAGGACGAGGGACACGGTGGTGAGCCCGTCGGCGAACTTGTGCGCGGAGAGCGCGAGACCGACCGCGAGCGCCGTGGCGGGCGACTCGCGCAGGGACGCCGCCAGCGCCAGCCCGTCCACGGCCGAGTGGACGAGGAGGCCGAAGGCGCCGTGCATCGCCAGCGGTGGGTGCTCGTGCTCCACGGCGGGGCACTCGGCGTCCATCGCGTGGGCGTGGGGGTGAAGGACGTGAAGCTTGTCGAGCAGGAGCGTGGCGAGGAACGCCGCGAGCACGACCAGCAGCGCCGGCCGGGCGCCGCCCGCCATCGTCTCGACGCCCTCGGGGGTCAGCTCGAGCAGCGCGAGCGCGACGAGCGTCCCGGCCGAGAACGAAAGGAAGATCCGCGCGTGGCGCTCGAGGCGGAGCGGGACGGCTCCGCCCGCCAGCGTGGCGCCGACGACCACCGCCAACACCGCGCTCGCGAGGACGATCGACATGCGGCGATTCTAGCCGGGCCGCGGAGGCGGTTACAATCGGCGGGTGCCCGACCATGTCCGTCTCGACGTGTGGCTCGACGTCGCGTGCATCGCGCGGACCCGCTCGCAGGCCAAGGAGCTGTGCGACGGGGGCAAGGTGGAAGTGGCCGGGGCGCGCGCAAAGGCGCACCGGTTCGTCCAGACGGGGGACCGGATCCACGTCACGCTCGCGCCTGGCCTGACGCGCGAGCTCGTCGTGCGCGAAGTGCGCGACACGCACGTCGCCAAGGCCCGGGCGCGCGAGCTCTACGAGGACGTGACCCCGCCGCCTACCCCTGAGGAGATCGAGCTCCGCCGCATCGAGCGCTTCGCGCCGCCGCCGGCGCCCGAGCGGGGGAGCGGCCGCCCGGAGAAGCGGGCGCGGCGGCAGATGGACCGCTTCCGCGGCCGCCGGGAACCCTAGCCCCTCGGCTGCCGGTCCTGCTCGGCGCGCGCGGCGAACCATGCGGCGGTGCGCGCGAGGCCGTCCTCGAGGGATACCTGGGGCCGGACGCCGAGCTCGCCGGCGAGCAGGTCGGAGGTGATCACCGACCTGCGTTGCTCGCCCGCCTTGGCCGGCCCGTGGACGGCGGGGCGGGCGACGCCAACGGCCGCGGCGAGGCGATCGTAGAGTTCGACGACCGTGCTCTCGCGCCCGGTACCCACGTTGAAGACCGCGAAACCGGCGCGCCCGAGGACGGCGATGTCGGCGGCGACGATGTCGGCGACGAAGACGTAGTCGCGGGTCTGGAGGCCGTCGCCGTTGATCGTCGCCGCTTGCCCCGACAGCAGGCGGTCGAGGAAGATCGCGACCACGCCCGCCTCGCCGTGCGGATTCTGGCGCGGGCCGTAGACGTTGGCGTAGCGCAGCGCCACCGCGTCGAGCCCGTACTCCGCGTGGTAGAAGTAGAGGTAGCGCTCCACCGCGAGCTTGGCCACGCCGTACGGCGAGAGCGGCCTGGCTGGGTGCGTCTCGTCGGCCGGAAAGCGCTCCTGTTCGCCGTACATCGCGCCGCCGGTGGAGGCGAAGACGACCTGGCGGAGAGCCGCCTTCCGCCCGGCTTCGAGGAGGTTCAACGTGCCGAGGATGTTGATGCCCGCGTCGTTGACGGGGTCGGCCACCGAGCGGCGCACGTCCATCTGGGCGGCGTGGTGGACCAGCACCTCGACCCCCGCGTCGGCGATCAACGCCGCGGCCTCGGGGGAGCGGATGTCGAGCTGGTGGAACTCGGCCGCGGCGGGGAGGTTCTCCTTGCGCCCGGAGGAGAGGTCGTCGACAATCACGACGCGGTGGCCCCGCGCCAGCAGCGCGTCGGCCACATGGGAGCCGATGAAACCTGCGCCTCCGGTGACGCAAACCGTTCGAGCGATCATGGCAACGCCTCTCTCCGGCCCGGAGCTGGCGGAACTCGAGCCGCTGGGGAGGCGATTCTACCAGCGCCCGACCCGCGTGGTCGCCCGCGACCTCCTCGGGAAGCTGCTCGTCCGGCGCCTGCCGGAAGGAACCGCGGCAGTCAGGATCACGGAGGTCGAAGCCTACCTCGGCGTTCGCGACCCTGCCGCCCACACCTACGGGGGAAGGCGGACGCCGCGCAACGAGACGATGTGGGGGGAGGGCGGGCGGCTCTACGTGTACTTCACCTACGGCATGCACCACTGCGCCAACGTGGTGACGCGCGCGGCGGGCGTGCCCGAGGCGGTGCTGTTGCGCGGCGGGGTGCCGGTCGCGGGGGAGGAAGTGATGGCGGCGCGCCGCGCCGGTCGCCTCGACGGGCCGGCGAAGCTCTGCCATGGGCTGGGCATCGACCGGACGCTCGACGGCACCGACCTCACGGGCGGCGGCGGGGTTTGGCTGGCCGCGGACGGGTTCGTGTGCCGGCCGGCCTGGGTGCGCCGTCTGCCGCGCGTGGGCGTGGCCTACGCGGGCGAGGCCGCGGGCTGGCCGTTGCGCCTGCTGGTCGACCTCGAGGCGCCGGCGGCGGCGCGGGGACGTGCGGCGCGGCGTGGCGGCGGCGGCGGAGCTGCGCCAAAAGCGCGCTGAAGTCGGCGGGCGGGGCCAGCCGGAAATGGAGCCTCTCGCCCGTGATCGGATGGACGAACCCGAGGACGGCCGCGTGGAGCGCCAGCCGCCCGATCGAGAACGGGTCGGTCTCGGGATCCCCGTAGACGGGGTCCCCGAGCACCGGATGACCGAGGAAGGCGAGGTGAACCCTGACCTGGTGCGTGCGGCCGGTGCCGAGCTCCGCCTCGACGAGCGTCGCCGGTCCCAGGTGCTCGAGCGGCCGCAGCAGCGTGCGGGCGGCGCGGCCGCCGGTCCCGGGGGCGAGCGCCGCGCGCCGCGCGCCCGGCCTCGGCCGGCCGATGCTGCGCTCCACCAGCTCCTCCCGCACGAGGTCTCCGCGCGCCAGGGCGAGGTAGAGGCGTTGGACGGTGTGAAACCGGAACTGGCGGTGCAGGTGTTCGGCCGCGGTGTGCGTGATCGCCAGCACCATCACCCCCGAGGTGTCGCGGTCGAGGCGGTGCACGACGAGAACGCGCCGGTGGCGCCCGGTCCGCCGCTGCAGCTCGGCCGCCGCGCGGGCGAGCACCGTGTCCTGCTCGCCCTCGATCGTGGGGTGGACGAGCAGCCCGGCGGGCTTGTTCACGACGACGATCTCGTCGTCGGCGAACAGCACCTCGATCGGCGGCGTTTTGGGGGCGCGCTCGCGCCGGGGCAACGAGGGGGCGTGGGCGACCTCGTCGGCCGGACCGACGAGCGCGCCGGGATCCGTCACGACGGCTCCGTTGAGCAGCACGTGGCCGACCAGCACCTCCCGCTTGGCCCGCGAGTACGAGGTGCCGAGCAGGGCCTCGACGGCCCTGGCGAGACGTCGCGCCGCGCTCTCCACGCCGGCAGCGTAGCACCTCGCTCCCAAGCGGTGGACACTCGCGCGGCTTCCGGGTAGGGTGGCGGCGTGATCGGAGGCGGCCTTCAATCCGACGCGGTGGGCGGGCTGCTGGGCCGCGCGGTCGATGCCGGCCTGGCGTTGCGGTGGGTGGGTCTCGCCGCGCGCGAGGGCGGGGCGGGGATGTGCTGGTCCGCGGCGGGGACCCGGCTGGACGGCGAGGAGGAAGCCGACCTCCGCTTCGACCTGGCCTCGCTCACCAAGCCGCTCGCGACCGCGACGCTGCTGCTCCTGGCGCGCCGGGACGGCCTCGACCTCGAACAGCCCGTGGCCGAGATCGTGCCGGAGCTCGCGGGTTCGCCCTGGAACGGGGTCACGTTCGAGCAGTGCGCGACCCACACCGCGGGCTTCCCGGCCTGGGCGCCGCTGTACGCCTCCGGCTGCGGCCGCGACGCCTACCTGGATGCGTTGCGGCGGGTGGAGCCCGTGGCGGCGGCCGGCAGCAGGGTCGAGTACTCATGCCTCGGCTTCCTCGCCCTCGGCATCGCCCTCGAGCGGGCCGGCGGGGCCGACCTCGGCGTGCTGTTCGCCGATCTCGTGGCGGAGCCGCTCGGGTTGGCCCAGGAGCTGGGCTTCGCGCCGCCGGCGGACGCGACCGTGGCGCCCGGGGAGCGGCGCTGGTTCGTCGAGGAGCGCGCGCTGACGGCGCGCGGGATTTCCGCCGCGCCACCGCCGGCGCCCGCCGGCGTGTGGCCCTGCGACGACGGCAACGCCCGCGGTCTCGGCGGCGTGGCCGGGAACGCGGGGTTGTTCGGAACGGCCGCGGCCGTGGCGCGGCTGGCGGCGGAGTACCTCCCGGGCGGCGGCGAGCTCCTGAACGCCGCTGAGGCGGAGCTGGCGACCCGCTGCCGCACGGACGGCCTCGAGCAGGCGCGCGGGATCGGCTGGCAGCTCGCCTCCAGCCCGGGTTGCTCGGCGGGGCCGGCGCTGCCGGCAACCGCGTTCGGGCACACCGGTTTCACGGGGACCTCGGTGTGGTCCGACCCCGACAGCCGCGCCGTGTTCGTGCTGCTCGGCAACCGCCTCCACCCCGGCGGGCGCACGCCCGACCTCCACCCGCTGCGGCGGCGGTTTCACACCCTCGCCCGCGAGGCGGTCGGAGCCGGGTCCCATTGGGACGAGGGCGATTGATCCGGGCCGCGGTCGCGTGGGCGGTTCTGGCCGTTGCGGCGGCGGCTTTCGCCCAGGAGAGTGCGGTGCCCAAGGACCTCGCCGACGCCCGCAGCGAAGTCCGGGCGCTGGAGCAGCACCTGCGGCAGGTGACGGACCTTCAGGCGGGGCTTGGCCGGCAGCGGGAGCGGTTGGCGCTGGAGGTCAAGGTCGCGATGGTGCGAGTCCGCGAGGCCGAGGTGGAGCAGCAAGAGGCGGTGCGCGCCGTCGCGGCTGCGTCGGCGGCCGCCAAGGCGTCCCAGGCGGAGCTCGATACGGCGATGGACCGGCTGCGTCTGCAGCTCTCGTTGCTGGCCGTGCTCGGCCGCGCCGGCCTGGCGCCCCTGGTCGTGCACGCCCTCGGGTCGGGGCGGGATATTCCGGCGCGGGTCACGGTTGCGCTCGCGCTGGTCCGCGAGGAGAAGCGGCGGCGGGACGAGGCCGCGGGTCTCATGGCACGGCGGGAGGCGGCGCTGTCGGAACTATCGGCGCGGCGGGAGGATTTGGCGGCGACGGCGGGACGTCTCGACGCCCGGCAGCGGGAACTGGAGCGGACGAGGCGGCGCGTCGAGGCGCAGCTCGCCTCGCTCGAGGTCGAGCGGCGTCACGGCGCCGTGGCGCTGGCGGGTGCCCAGGAGGCCCAGGAGCGGTTGGAGCGCCTGTGGGGCACCGTGACGCAACAGGAGGGGGGCGCGGGCCCGGACGTGCGGCTGCTGCGCGGGGGCCTGCGCTGGCCGGTGGGGTCGAGGCAGGTGCTGCAACGGTTCGGGCCGCACCGCGACCCGCAGTACGGCACGGTCACCATCACCCATGGCGTCGTCCTGGCGGCGCAACCGGGGGAGAGGGTCGTGGCGGTCGCCGCGGGGAAGGTCTCGTACGCGCAGTTCTTCAAGGGCTACGGCAACGTCGTGATCGTCCACCATGGGGGTGATGTCTACTCCCTGTATGGCGGACTTGCTAGTATGTTCGCCCGCGCCGGGCAGCGCGTCGGCACCGGCGAGCCCCTCGGCGTGGCCGGGCGGAACGAACAAGGAGTGGCGAGCGTTTACCTCGAGATACGCGTCGGGCAAAACGCCCAGGATCCGCTGACCTGGCTCAAGCCGGCGGGGAAGTGAGGTTGCGGTGAGGCATCGGTGGCTTTTCCTTGCGGTTTCGCTGGTCATGATCGTCGCTGTGGTGGCGCTCGCATTCGGTTCGGCCGGCGGTCCCAGCAGGAGCCTGTACCGGCTCGTGGGGATGTTCGGGGAGGTGGTGTCGCTGGTCCGCTCCTCGTACGTCGAGAAGGTCCCGGTCGCCAAGCTCGAGCTCGGCGCGATGAACGGGCTCGTGCAGGCGGCCGACCCGGGTGGGCTCTGGGCCCCGGACGACGTTGCGGCCCAGTACGCGAGGATCCGCGCCCGCGCGCTGCCGCCGTTCGGGCTCGTCCTCGGTCAGCGCTCGTCCTACCCGTTCGTCGTCCAGGTGGTGGCGGGCTCGCCGGCGGCGAAGGCGGGGATCGTGCCCGGCGAACTGGTCGAGAGTATCGGCGCCGAACCGGTGCGCGCCCGGCCCCTCTGGCGAGCGCTCACGCTGCTCGACGACGCCGAGCGCAAGGACGCCGACGTGACCCTCGACGTCATCGATCGTCAGCTCGACGGCAAGCGCCCGGTGACGCTCAAGCCGGCGCCGTTCGCAGCGGCCGCGCCGTCGGTCGAGATGAAGGAGGGCGTCGCCGTGGTGAGGGTACCCATCGTCGACGCCGCGGCGGCCGCCGCGTTGGGCGACGCGTTGCGCCAGAGCGAGGGTGCGAGCGCCCTCGTGGTCGACCTGCGCGGGGTCGCGCTTGGCACCCCCGAGGGGGCGGCGCGGGTGGCGGCGCAGCTCGCGGGCGGAACGGTCGAGTTCAAGATGGGCGCGAGCGGCGACAAGGGCGAGACGGTCAAGGCGCAGGGCCCGCCGCGCTCGTGGAAGCTCTTCGTCTGCCTCGACGCCACCACGGCCGGACCGGCCGAGCTGCTGGCAAGCGCGTTGAAGAGCCGGGGCGCCACCCTCGTGGGGACGGAGAGCTATGGCGACACCGGGCAGCGGCGCGCGGTGAAGGGCGCCGGCGGCGAGGTGTGGCTCGCGTCGGCGTGGGGC
>NCBR01000124.1 GCA_002279285.1 Acidobacteria bacterium 37-71-11 | reverse complement strand
CGATCAACATGATCGAGGTCGCGGGGGCGACGCCGGTGTACGTGGACATCCACCGGGAGACGTTGCAGATCGACGAGCGCCAGCTCGAGGCCGCGGTCACGGCGCGCACCGTCGGGATCATCCCCGTGCACTACGCCGGCGCGCCGGCCGACGTGGACGCAATCATGGCGGTCGCCGGCCGGCACGGCCTCTGGGTGTTCGAGGACGCGGCGCACGGCGTCGGCTGCCTCTACAAGGGAACCCACGTCGGCTGCTTCGGCCGCCTCGGGGTGTTCTCGTTCCACCCGATCAAGAACATCACCACCGGCGAGGGCGGGATGCTGGTGACCCGCGACGAAGCTTTGGCGAAGAAGCTCAGGGCGTTGCGCTTCCACGGCCTGGAGAAGCAGGCGTGGAACCGCTACGCCGAGGGGGGCTCGCCGCAGGTCGAGATCGTGCTCCCCGGTTTCAAGTACAACTTCATGGACCTGCAGGCGGCGCTCGGCATCCACCAGCTCGCCTCGGTCGGCGAGTTCAACGAGCGCCGGCGCGCCCTCGCCGCGCTCTACGACGAGCTGCTGGCGCAGGTGCCCGAGGTCGAGCCGCTGGGCTTCCCCGCCTACGACCACTTCCACACCCGCCACCTCTACGTCGTCAAGGTGCTCGACGAGGCGCGGATGACGCGCGACGAGTTCATCGCCGCCCTGCGCGAGCGCAACGTCGGCACCGGCATCCACTTCCGGGCCGTGCACACGCAGCCGTACTACGCCGGCAAGTACCCGCAGTGGGTCGGAAAGCTACCCGTGGCCGAGTGGGTCTCCGAGCGCCTGTGCTCGATCCCGCTGTTCCCGCTGATGACCGACGGCGACGCGAGGTACGTGGTGGACGCGATCAAGGACGTCCTTGCGCAGCGCAGGGGCTGAGCCGGGGGTGGCCACAGTGAGCAACCCGTACTTGTCGATCGTCGTCCCGGTGTTCAACGAGGAGGAGAACCTCCCCGAGCTGCTCCCCCGCCTCGCCGCCGCGCTCGCCGGCATCGGCAAGAGCTACGAGGTCGTGCTCGTCAACGACGGCAGCCGCGACCGTTCGCTCGAGCTGCTGCGCGAGGCGGCCGCGCGCGACCCGCACCTCGTCGTCATCGACTTCAACCGCAACTACGGCCAGCACTCCGCCGTGTTCGCCGGGTTCGAGGAGGCGCGCGGCGAGGTCATCGTCACCATCGACGCCGACCTGCAGAACCCCCCCGAAGAGATCGGCAAGCTTGTGGC
This sequence comes from Acidobacteria bacterium 37-71-11, assembly GCA_002279285.1. Classification (GTDB taxonomy): domain Bacteria; phylum Acidobacteriota; class Thermoanaerobaculia; order Thermoanaerobaculales; family Thermoanaerobaculaceae; genus RBG-13-68-16. Next base: position 6,039 of record NCBR01000124.1, on the reverse strand, counting down.
CAAGATGGAGGAGGGGTACGACGTCGTCGGCTCGGTGCGGGTCAAGCGCCAGGACTCGCTGTTCCGCCGCCTCGCCTCGCGCCTGGTCAACCGCGTCACCTCGATGGCCACCGGCGTGCACCTCTCCGACTACGGGTGCATGCTGCGCGCCTACCGCAAGAACGTCGTCAAGACGCTGTGCCAGTCGAAGGAGATCTCGACCTTCATCCCGGTGCTGGCCGACATGTTCGCCGGACGCGTCACCGAGGTGCCGGTGGCCCACGCCGAGCGCCTGCGCGGCGAGAGCAAGTACTCGTTGTGGAAGCTCGTGCGCCTGCAGTTCGACCTCATGACGAGCTTCTCCCTCTGGCCGCTGCGCTCGACGCTGGCGATCGGCGTGACGATGGCGGCCGCCTCGATGATGGTCGCGCTCGTGCTGATCCTAGGGCGGATCATCGAGGGCCACGAGTGGGCGGTCAGCGGCGTCTTCACCCTGTTCGCGGTGCTCTTCTTCTTCATCGGCGTGCTGCTCTTCGCGATCGGCCTGCTCGGCGAGTACGTCGGCCGCATCTACATGGAGGTCCGCCACCGCCCGCGCTACGTCGTCCGCCAGGTCTTCCGCTCCGGCGGGGGCCCGCAGTGAGCGCCTCTCTCGACCCACGACCCACGACCCACGACCCACGGTCTCTCGTCTCCGGCGACCGCCAGGTTTTCCGCTCCGGCGAGGACCCGTCATGAGCGTCTCTCTCGACCCACGACCCACGACCCACGACCCACGGTCTCTCGTCTTCGGCTACCACACCATGGGCCGCCTCGGTTTCGACGCGCTGCTGCGCCACGGCTTCGAGGTCGCCGCTGTGTTCACCCACCGCGACGACCCGCACGAGGAGGTCTGGTGGGCGTCGCTCGCCGAGCGCGCGGCGGCCCGCTCGGTCCCGGTGCTCTATCCGGAGAAGGGCGAGCTGAAGACCGACGCCTTCGCGGACCTCGTGGCGGGGTACCGGCCGGAGTTCATCTTCTCGTTCTACTTCCGCTGGATGATCCCGACCCGCGTGCTCGCGCTGGCGCCGTCCGGGGCGTTCAACCTGCACGGCTCGCTGCTGCCGCGCTACCGCGGCCGCGCCCCGGTCAACTGGGTGCTGGTCAACGGCGAGCGCGAGACCGGCGTGTCGCTGCACACGATGGTCGCCAAGGCCGACGCCGGCGACCTCGTGGACCAGGAGCGCGTCCCGATCGCGGACGACGACACCGCGCTGGCGCTCTACCGCAAGCTCGAGCCGGCGGCCGAGCGGCTGCTCGACCGCGCCCTGCCGCTGCTGCGCGAGGGGCGGGCGCACCTGCGTCCGATGGACCTCACCCAGGGCTCGTACTTCGGTGGCCGAACCCCGGCGGACGGCCGGTTCGAGTGGAGCTGGCCGGCCGAGCGGATCTACAACCTCGTCCGCGCCGTGACCCACCCTTACCCCGGGGCGTTCGTCGACCTCGGCGGCCGGCGCCTGTTGGTGTGGTGGGCCGTGCCGGTGGCCGCGCCGGGAGCCGGCGCACCCGGTACCGTGCTCGCGGCGGACGGCGGCGGCATCACGGTCGCCACCGGCGAGGGCGCGCTCCGCCTCGTCGCGGTGCAGCTCGACGGCGAGCCCGAGTTCCCGGCGTCCACCTTCGCCGTCGCCTACGCCATCGCCCCGGGCGCCGTCCTGGAACCGCACTCGCCTCGCGCCACGACCCACGACCCACGATCCACGACCCACGGCAGCTCGACCCCTGACCCCGCCCCGTCGCGGGAGCACGGAAACGGAGACCCCCAGTGAACATCCTCATCCTCGGCGTCAACGGCTTCATCGGCAACGCGCTCACGCGCCGCATCCTCGAGACCACCGACTGGCACGTGCACGGCATGGATCTCTCCGCCAACAAGCTCGAGCACTCGCTCCATCACGAGCGCTTCCACTTCCTCGAAGGCGACATCACGATCAACAAGGAGTGGATCGAGTACCACGTCAAGACGTCCGACGTGGTGCTGCCGCTGGTCGCGATCGCCACGCCCGCGACCTACGTCAAGGAGCCGCTGCGCGTGTTCGAGCTCGACTTCGAGGCGAACCTGGGCGTGATCCGCCAGTGCGTGAAGTACCGCCGCCGCGTGGTGTTCCCCTCGACCTCCGAGGTCTACGGGATGTCCACCGACCCGGAGTTCGACGAGGACACCAGCCCCCTCGTGCTCGGGCCGATCAACAAGCCGCGCTGGATCTACTCCTGTTCGAAGCAGCTCCTCGACCGCGTCATCGCCGCGTACGGCCAGCAGGAGGGGCTCGCCTACACGCTCTTCCGCCCGTTCAACTGGGTCGGCCCGAAGCTCGACGACATCGACGCCGCCAAGGAAGGCTCCTCGCGCGTCGTCACCCAGTTCATCATCAACCTGTTCCGCGGCGAGCCGATCCGTCTCGTCGACGGGGGGGAGCAGAAGCGCTGCTTCACCTACCTCGACGACGGCATCAGCGGGTTGATGGCGGTGATCGCGGACGAGCGCGGCAACGCCAACGGCCAGATCTTCAACATCGGCAACCCGGACAACGAGTGCTCGGTCAAGGTGCTGGCGGAGAAGCTGGCCCGCCTGTACGAGGCGCGCAAGGCCGAGATCCCCGGCTACGCGCCGCCGCGCATCGAGGAGGTCAACTCCGCCACCTACTACGGCAAGGGGTACCAGGACATCCTCACCCGCAAGCCAAAGGTCGCCAAGGCGAAGAAGCTTCTGGGCTGGGAACCGAAGGTGGGCCTCGACGAGGCGCTGGAGCGCACCTTCGACGCGTTCCTCAAGGACTGGCTGGCGCAGGGATGACGACCGTTGATCGTGGATCGTGGATCGTGGACCGCCGAAGCAAGGGCAGCACAGCGTCCGTCTCGACGCGGCAGTCTTTACGAACCACGAACCACGAACCACGAACCACGGCAGGCGCCGCACCCGCACGGCCTCCGGGACGGTACTCCACGCCATGACCGCGACGGCCGCCATGCGACTCCTCGGGCTGCGCATCGACGTGGACACCCACGAGGGGATGAAGCGCGGCGTGCCGGCGCTGCTCGACCTCTTCCACGAGGCGGGCGTCAAGGGCACCTTCTACCTCTCGATGGGCCCCGACAACGCCGGCAAGGCGATCTTCAACGTCCTGCGCCGCCCCGGGTTCCTCGGCAAGATGCGGCGCACCGGCGCCGCGCGCGTCTACGGCCTGCGCACCGTGCTCTCCGGAACCCTGCTCCCCGCGCGGATGATCGCCCTCGCGCTCCCCGACGTCGCCCGCCGGGTGACCGCCGAGGGCCACGAGGCGGGCGTCCACGCGTGGGACCATCGCCGCTGGCAGGACAAGCTCCCGCGCCTTTCGCCCAATCAGGTCGCAGCGCAGCTCGGCCGGGCGCGGCAGGCGTTCATCGACATCTTCGGGCAACCCCCGCGCACCTTCGCGGCCCCCGCCTGGTTCGGCGACGAGCGCTCGCTGCAGATCGAAGAGTGGTACGCGCTCGGGTACGCCAGCGACTGCCGCGGCGTGGAACCGTTCCTTCCCGTGGTCGGGGGCAAGGCGCTCGCGACCCCGCAGGTCCCGACCACCCTCCCCACGCTCGACGAAGCGCTCGGGGACACCCACGCCGACGCCCGCGCCTTCTACGACTCGATCCTCGATGCCGCCTCGTCGGCCGCCTGGCCGGTCCTCACCGTCCACGCCGAGATCGAGGGCGGCCCCTACGCCGATGACCTGCGCCGCTTCCTCCGCGAGGCCGCCGCGCGCGGCATCCGGCCGGCCCCGCTCGGTGAGGTGCTCGCCGCGCGCCGCGCCACCGGCGTCCCGCTCCCTCGGTATCGGATGGGCTACGGCCCCGTCCCCGGCCGCCACGGCACGGTGTTCATGCCGCAACGCAGTTGACACGTCTCCCCCTTCCCACGGCCTAGTTGACGGTCGACAGTGCCCCCATCCACCCAGGAAGATCGCGAGGAAACGACGAGCGGCTGTTAGCTGTTAGGTCTCGGTGCGGTCATACCGCAGCACGCACGGCGACGGCGGGTTCCAGTCGAGCGGCACGCACCGCTGGGGCGATTCCACATAGCACCCCAAGGCCGACCGAAAACGCTGTCCCCGCCAGCATCGCAGCCACCGGCCACACTGTCGGCCAGCCGGCGAGGCGGCAGATCAGCGCGTTTGCCGGTAGTGCAAAGAGTGCGCCTGCGAGGCCGCCGAGGCCCGTTAGCAAACCGGCCTCGAAAAGGAACTGAAACAGGATTGCGCGGCGGGTCGCCCCGATCGCTCGCCTCAAGCCGATCTCCCGCGTGCGCTCCCGCACCGTCATGAGCATCACCGCGATGATGCCGATCCCGCCGGTCGCCAGCGAAACCCCGGCGACCCCACCAACGAGAGCGCGAAACGCCTCCCCCATCTCGTGCTCAGCGGCCAACAACGCAGCTGGGTCCTGGATCGTGAAGTCATCCGGACGCCCGGCCGCCAGGTGGTGCGCCCGGCGCAGGTCTTCGGCAATGTCATGGCGAAGAACGGGAAACAGAGCCGGGCTGTCCGCCTGCACGAGCACCACATCGACCCAGCTGCGGCCGAGCAGACGGGAGAGCAACGTTGAAAGTGGCACGTAGACGTCTTGATCGGGGTCCGCTCCAAACAGCCCTCCACCCTTCTTGGCTGTCACCCCGATGATCTCGAATGGCACCCCACCGACTCGGACCTGCTGCCCAATGGGGTCATCCAGCTCGAACAGTTCGTGCGCCGCCGTGGCGCCCACCACCGCCACCCGCGCCAAACCTCGCTCTTCCTCGGCCGAGAACGCGCGGCCCCTGGCGACCACGAGCCGCTGCAGCTCGAAGTACTCGGGATCCACCCCTACGATGGAGAGCGCTTGAGCCTCAGCCCGGAAGCGCACGACCTTAGTGTCCGTCGCGACGCCGGCGAGGCGCCGCACACCCAGAAGCTGACGCCGCAACAATTCGACGTCCTGAGGGAGGAGTGTCGTGGTCCGCGAAACCTGCTGCACGTGTCGGCCCACCGTCTGAAAGTGGCCAGCCCTCACCGCCAGGTTGTTGCTCCCCATCTCGCGGATGCGGGCGCGTAGGTCCCGCTCGCCCGCCTGTCCCGCTCCCACCATGAGGACGAGCGCCGCTACTCCGATGAAGACGGCGCCGCACGAGACAAGCGTGCGGGCGCGGTGCGCCAGGAGGATGGAAAGAGAGGTGCGGGCAAGCTTGGAGGCGTTCACCACGCGTCCGATGGCGCCGGTCAGCTCGCCAATACCGGTTGCTGCATCCGGTCGGCCACCACGCGCCCGTCAGCAAGCTGCACGAGACGGCCGGCACAGGCCGCGACGTTGGGATCGTGGGTAATGAGCACGATCGTACGATCGTCGCCATGCAACCGTTGGAGGAGGCCGAGAACCTCACGCCCCATGCCGGAGTCGAGATTGCCAGTAGGTTCGTCCGCGAGGATAAGAGCGGGGTTGTTGATGAGAGCGCGGGCGATCGCCACACGCTGCTGCTGGCCACCTGAGAGCGCGGTAGGCCTGTACTTGACCCTGTCCTGAAGCCCCACCAACTCCACCAGGTGGCGGGCACGCTCCGTCGCGTCTTTCGGGTACTCCTGGCTATAAAGAAGCGGGAGGAGGACGTTGTCTAGGACGGTGAGCCGGTCCAATAGGTGGAAGAGTTGAAAAACGAAGCCGATAGAGTGGTTACGTAGGTGTGAAAGGACCCTGTCCGGTAGGTGTGTGACGTCTTGCCCTTCGAACCGGTAATTCCCGCCGCTCGGAGAGTCGAGCAGCCCCAGGATGTTCATGAGGGTGGTTTTCCCCGCCCCCGAGGCCCCCATGATGGCCACGAACTCGCCCTTCTCGACTGCCAGGTCAATTCCCTTGAGCACCTTGGTCTCGGTGCCGTCCGTGGTGTACTGCTTTTCGATCCCGGAAAGCTCGATCACGAGTGTCCCCCTTCAGGCCGCGGCACGACCACCTCGTCACCCTCAGAGAGCCCCTCCCGGATGCGCACCGCGTCGCCCAGCACCTCACCGATGGAAATGTCGC
>NCBR01000123.1 GCA_002279285.1 Acidobacteria bacterium 37-71-11 | reverse complement strand
CGGCGGTGCAGTTGCGCGCCTTGAGCGAGCCCGGCTTGTAGTAGAGCCCGGAGTGGATCACGCCGCTGTTGTTGCCGGTCTGGTGCGCCGCGAGCCGCGGCTCCTTCTCCACGACCGCGAGCGACACGCGCGCGCGGGCCAGCACGGCCATCGCGGTCGCGACCCCGACGATCCCGCCCCCCACCACCGCCACGTCAACCCTGGTCCCGGCCATCGCGTGCCTCTCCGTCTGCGGGATGATACGACGCCCTGCGCGGCCGGCCCTCAGCGCCCCGCGAGGCCGGCCTCGCGCAGGATGGCTGCGGCGATGGTCTTATAGGCGCCACCGAAGTGGTGCGCGCCCTTGAGGGCGAGATCGGTGGCCAGTCCAGGGCCGAGCGACGGGCACAGCGAGTCGCGCTCCTCGTCGCCGTGCACGCAAAGGATCTTGAGCCCCGCGAGCTTCTCGACCTCCGGCTTGACGGGCAGTTCGTTCTTCCCCCCGGAGCCGCCCAGCCAGTCTTCGACGTGGAACTCAAACCCGACGCTGCCGGTGGCGCCGAGCAGCGCGACCAGGCGCACCCGTGCGCGCAGGTCCGCCGGGAGGCGATCCGCCATGAACGGCAGGACCTCGGCGCCGCGCGAGTACCCCACGAGGAGCACGCGCTCCTTGTGCCACACCGCCAGGTAGTGCCGCAGGATGCGCACGAGGTCCGCCGCCGCGATGTCGGGGGTCTTCCTCTTCCAGAAGTACTGCAGCGAGTTGAGGCCCACGACCGGGACCCCGCGCCCGGCGATCACCGTCCCGATCTCGCGGTCGATCCCGGCCCAGCCGCCGTCGCCCGAGAGGATCACCGCCAGGGTGTCGGAGGCCGCACCTTCGGCCGGCACCTCGACCAGGGGGAGGCCGCGCACGTCCGACTCCGGCGCGGGTGGCTCCGCGGCAGGCACAGGCGCCGCAGGCTGCCCGGTTGCGGCATCGGCTCGGGTGATCCGCGCGAACGCCTCCTTGAACTGCGGCATCCAGTTGCGCGGCACCGCGAAGCCGTGCCCGACCTTCGGCAGCATCACGATCTCCCCGTGCGGCACGCTGCTGACGAAGCGCTCGGTGGCCGGCGGGTCGCACACCTGGTCGATCGTCCCCTGCAGGGCGACCCAGGGCTCTTGCAACGTCGCGGCCGGGAGGAAGTCCACGCCCTTGCCCTTCGCGCCCGGCCGCCAGGCGAGACCGGCGCCCTTGCAGAACGGCGGCGTGCGCGGAAAATCCGGGCAGAAGCCCAGGCTAATCGCCCCCTGGAACGTGTTGGGCGGGGCCTGCGCAAGCACCGCGTACACCAGCGTGGCCCCCGAGGAGTAGCCCACGAGCACGGGTAGCCGGTACGCCGGGAACTCCAGCTTCTTCTGCACGTACTGGCTGAGCGCTTCGAAGTCGGCGGCCGGGTAAAGACAGGGCTCCGTCGACGCAGCAAGCTGCTTTTCGTAGCGAACGATGTCGATGCCGACCACGAGGGCCCCTGTCTTGGCGAGCTCGCGGGCCATGTCCGCGACCCCCTCGTTCCATCCGCCGTCGCCGGAGACGAAAAGCGCGACCTGACCGGGCTGCGCCTCGGCCTGGTACAGCGTCACCTTCCCGAACCGCCTGAACTCGAGCGTGGCCTCTCCTGCCGCGAGGTTCGGCGCCAGCGCGAGCAGCCCCGCCGCGAAAACCAGAGATCGCCTCATTTGATCACCACGCCTCTCAGCCCCCCGGCGATCAGCGCGGCCACGTTGGTCACGATGCGCGGAAGAGCGAGCCCGCCCCGCGACGCCAGATACTTGGGCTCCCACACTGGGGCAAACTTGTCCTTGTACTGCCGGATTCCCTGGAAGTTGTAGAAGTTCTCGCCGTGGCGGTAGAGCAGCGCGCCCAGGCGCATCCACAACGGCGCGAGGGCGTGCTGCTGCATCCCGGAGAGCGGCGCCATGCCGAGGTTGAACCACCGGTACCCCTGCTCCCTCCCCCAGAGCATGAGCTTGACGAACATGTACTCCATGACGCCGTTGGGCGTGTCGTGCAGGAAGCGCATCAGGTCGACGGAGAGTTCCTCGCGGTCCGCGGCGGTCCACACGTTGGCGAACGCCGCGAGACGGCCCTCGTGCCGCACGACGGCCACGGCGAACTGCGACACGTACTCCGGCGAGAAGAGCCCGAGGGAGAAACCCTTCTCCCGCGTCCCTTTGGCCGCGAGCCAGGCGTCGGAGACGATCTTGAGGTCGGGGAGGAGCGCGGGGACCCCCTCGCGCGGCACGATCTCGAAACTGCACCCCTGGGCCTCCAGTCTGCGGTGCACATGCCGCAGCCACTTGCGGTCGTGGCCCTCGAGGATGAAGCCGTCGAGCGGGACACGCGCTTCCTCGCCGAGGCGCATCACCGTGAGACCGAGGTCGAGATAGAGGTGGAGCTGGTTCCGCCCCACCTCGTAGAACACGGGCCAGTCGGCGTGGCGGTCGCAAAGCTCGCCGAAACGCCAGACGAGGTCGGACATGGCGTCCGCGGGCCCCACGGGATCGCCGAGCGCCACCCAGCTCCGGCCGCTCACGCCGTACATGATGAAGGCGTCGCCGCCCTCGCTGAAGAGGAACCTCTTATCGCCCAGCAGTGCGAGGTTCGCCTGCGTCCGCGGTGAGCGCTCCACGATCGCGCGGACCCTCGCCAAATCGTCGCCGCCGACGCTCGCGGCCGCCGGCGGCGCGGGCCGCAGCAGGCGGGCGACCGCAAACAGCAGCGCGACGCCGAGGGCGCCGACCGTGGCGCGCAGGAAACGCGGCGCGTCGCCGGAAAAGGCGAACTTCCACCACAGGTCGTTGGAGTACTCGACGTGTTTGAACGAGAAGAAGCCGAGCCACACCGAGGCGAGCAGAACGAGGGCGGTCGCCGCGATCCACGCCGGGCTCATCCACTCGCCGGTCAGTGAAGCCTTGCGGTAGAAGTGCCGCCGGCTGGGAAGCAGCGCGGCGAGCGTCAGCGCCAGCGCCAAGGCCTCCTCGTAGTCGAACCCCTTGAGCAGCGAGACCACCACCCCCACCGAGAGCAACGAGACGGCCATCAGGTACGCCCCGTCGAGGCGCTTCTGGATGCCATTGGCGAGCAACAGGAGGGCGGCACCGGCGACGCTGCCGACGAAGTGCGAAAGCTCGAGCACCGGCAAAGGGATCAGGGTGCGCAGCGAGGCCAGGCGCCACCTGGCCGCCGGCGTCGCCCCGGAAAAGAGCAAGATCGCCCCACCGAGGAAGCAGGTGATCGCGAGCACGTGCGGCACGATGCTCGGCGCCCATTTCCCGAAGATGCGGGCCGCGCGCCGCACCCCCTCGCGCCGCCCCAACAGCTCATGGGCCGCCAGAAGCGCGGCCGCGACCGCGAGAGGTACGAGGTAGTAAACGACACGGAACGCCAGCAACGCCCCGAGCGCGGCAGCAGCCGGTACAGCGGGGCCCAGGAGGAGAAGCATCACCCCTTCGAAGACGCCGAGCCCTCCGGGCACCTGGCTGGCCACCGCGGCGATCTGGGCCAGGAGGTAGATGCCGAAGAAGGCGGCGAACGACAGGCGTGGCCCCGGCGCGAGCAGGACGTACAGCGCCGCCCCCACCGCCAGCCAGTCGAGGGCCGAGATCACGAGCTGCCCCGCAAGCAAGCGGGGCGACGGGACCGGGAACTCGAGACCGCGCACGCGGAACGGCCGGCGACGGCGGGCGCTCACGAGCATGACCGCCGCGACCGCGAGGAGAAACACAACCCCCAACGGGCGCACGCCCGCGAACGGGAGGTGGAGCGCGACCGGAATTGCGAGCGGTTCGGCTGCGAAGACGACGCCGGCGACGGCCATGAACCCGAGCCAGAACGTCGCACCGCAGAAGGCGATCACCTTCGTGATCGCGAGCGCGGAGAGGCCCCACCCCGAGTAGAGTCGAATCCGCACCGACCCCCCGCTGACCACGGCCAACCCAACCGCGTTGCTGAAGGCGTGGCCCACGAACGAAGCGAGCGCCGTCCGGCGGTACGGGAGCGCGTGACGGGCGTATACCAGGCCGAGCGTGTCGTACCCGGTGAGCAGGAGATAGCTCGCGGCCGAGAGCAGCGCGGCGAGCCAGAAGCGCTGGGCCGGAAGCGACCGGAACTCGTGCAACACCTCATGGTAGCTGTAGTGCCGCAGCTCAACGTGGAGCACCCACAGGGCGACGGCGAAGAGCGCGACGCCCAGCAGCGGCCCGAAGGCGCGAAGCGGGATCTTCCTCATCGCCCGTCTCGTCCGGCCGTGCCTGCACCGTCCGGCCCCAGCCCCGCCGCAGCGCTGAATCGGTCCACCCCGCTCACCGCGGCCGCCGGCCCGTTCCCTAGTTCGCGCCGCCGGCCACGCCGGCCAGCACCGCGGCCACCGAGCCCCCGGCGAGCTCGACGCAGAGCCAGCGCCCCTGACACCGGACGTCCTTCACCCTCACCTCGAGCCCCTCGGGGAGGAAGCGGCGGAGCTCTACGAGGACGATGTGGTCCTCGGGGTCGAACCGTACCATCCCCTGCCCCAGCCGCCGGACGATGGCGCCAACGAGCATCAGCGGCAGGGGGATCCCCAGCGGCCCGCGCAACCCCTCGACCCGGCAGCCGAATACGCGGCGGTGTAGGCGCAGCTCGCGAACCTTCGCCGAGACGCGCGCCGGGAGCCCCTGCCACGCCGCCTCGAGGTGCAGCTCGAGCTCGTCGCCCGCCCCGCTGATCTCGAGGCGCCGGAGCAACGGCGCGCGGCGGAGGAGCTCCCGGTTGACCACCAGTTCGACCATGTCGAGGTCGATCCAGAGCGTGAAACCGTCCCACCGCACCAGAGGACGCGTTGCCAGACTCGAGGCCATACGCCAAGTATAGTCGGACATCCGGAGCGTCCGAACTTGAGGTGCGGAAGGGTCACGCGCGGACGGAGGCGCGCCAGTACGCCAGCGTGTCGGCGAGCGTCCGCTCGAACGGGATCTCGGGGCGCCAGTCGGTCGCGGCGCGGAAGCGGGACGCGTCGCCGGTCAAGACCTGGATGTCGGCTGGGCGCAGCCTGACCGGGTCGAACGCCACCTCGACGACGGCGTCCGAGAGCGCCAGCAGGCGGTCGAGGATCTCGCGAATCGAGTGCGCCTCGCCGCTGGCCACGTTGTACGCCTGGCCGGGTTCCGCCTTCGTCGCCGCCAGCCAGTACGCCCGCACCGCGTCGCGCACGTCCACGAAGTCGCGGCGGACCTCGAGGTTCCCCACCTGGATCCGGGGCGGGCGCAACCCGGCTTCGATCTCGGCGATCTGACGGGCGAACGAGGCGATCACGAAGCGGTGCGACTGGCGCGGGCCGCAGTGGTTGAACAGGCGCAGGCGCACCGTGCGCAGGCGGAACGCCTGGAAGTACTGGAAACCGAGCATGTCGGCGGCCGCCTTGCTGACGGCGTAGGGCGACACCGGGCGGAACGGTTGCTCCTCCCGAATCGGCAGCTCGTCGTCGCGGACCAGGCCGTACGCCTCGGCCGAGCACGCCAGCACCACCACCGCGTCGAGGTCGAGCTGGCGCATCGCTTCGAGCAGGTGCAGCGTCCCGAGGGCGTTGACCTGGAGCATCTCCGAAGGCGTGTCCCAGGAACTCGCCACCGACGACGACGCGGCGAGGTGAACGATCGCGTCCGGTCGGGTTGCCTGTAGCACCCGCATCAGCGACGGCGCGTCGAGCAGGTCACCCTCGACGATTCTGACGTCCGGGCGTGGTGCGGCCGACGACGGCGTCTCGGAACGCCACCGTCGCAAACCGTACAGTTCGAGCCCGGCGTGGTTCGCGAGCAGGTACTCGACCAGGTGCAGGCCCACGAACCCCGATACACCCGTGATCAGGATGCGCATCGGAGTATGGTAACCGATCAGAACGGGGCGAAGCCGGATGCCGCCTGGTGCTCGGCCCGCACCCCGTTGAACAGGCTTTCGAGCGCGTCGTAATGCTGCTTCTCCCAGTCCGCCAGGAACTGGTAGAACCCCTTCACCTCCGCCTCGCTCGCCTGCTGCGCCGCCGACGAGAAGTAGCGGATCGCGTTGCTCTCCAGCGTCATCCCGACCGAGAGCACGCCGAGCTCGAACTCGGACGCCGCCGCCTGCTCGCGGAACCTTGCGGTAAACAGCGCCTGGTTGATCGCCCGCTGCCCCGGCGAACGCAGGTTGAGCTGGAACGCAGCCGCGCCCTTCTCGTTGAGCTGGCCGGCCACGCCCTTGAGGAACGCCTGGTGCTGCACCTCGTCCGCGGCCAACTTGCCGAACAGGTCGCGCACCGCGTCCTTTTCCGCGTGGTCGGCGGTCATCGAGTAGAAGGTGTAGCCGTCCACCTCGATCTGGTACGCCTTCCTGAGGATGTCGAGCATCTGCTCGCGGTCGTTCATCTCCCGCCCTCCAGCCCGTTCGTGGGCACGGGCAGGGGTCCGGACCCCGGGCCCCGGACCCCGGGTCCCTGCCGCTTCACACCGCCTCCCGCACCAACGGCTCCGGCCGCACCGACGCCGCCTCCGCCGGCACGTACTCGAGGGCGTGCGTGGGGCAGAATGGGACGCACTTCGGATCGCCGCCGCACAGGTCGCACTTCTGCACGCAGTGGTAGGCCTCGTCCCAGAGCATATTGCCGAACGGGCACGCGGCCACGCACATGCGGCAGAGGATGCAGCGCTCGCGCACGACCTCGATCGCCCCCGTCGCCGGGTTGCGGACGAGCGCCTGCGTCGGACAGATCGCGGCACACGCCGCGTCGTGGCACTGGAAGCACACCACCGGCGTGCCCAACTCCGGCCCGCGGCGGAAGATGTTGATGCGCGTCTTGGACGGCTTCCCCTCGCTGCCATGAGCGAACGCGCAGGCAAGTTCGCACTTGCCGCAGGCGATGCAGCGCTCGACGTTGACCCGGTAGATCATCTCCATCGCGGCCTCCTACCTCGCCAACGACAGCGTCGTGAACGTTTTCGCCATTTGCTTGCGCTTACAGGCGTCACAGGTCAGGAAGTAGCTCTCGGGGACGCCGCCCCGGCCCGCGTAGAACACCGCCTGTTCCCTCGTGATATGCGCCCGGCCGCAGTGCGGGCAGCGCACCATCTCGAACGTCTTTCCCCAGATCGTGCGGCCCAGATCCGAGGTCTCGTACGGGATGCAGTCGGTCGGGCAGATCTCGGCGCACGCCAGGCAGCCGATGCAGTCCGGCGGCGCCTCGTGGAACGGCGGCGCCACCTCTTTCCCGGCGCCGCGGTCGATCGTGGAGATCGCCGAGACGCCGATCTCGTCGCACACCCGCGTGCACAGGCCGCAGAGGACGCA
>NCBR01000122.1 GCA_002279285.1 Acidobacteria bacterium 37-71-11 | reverse complement strand
CTCGCTCACCAAGGAGGCGCGCGCGCGCCTGACCGCGATCCTCGAGTTCGCGGACCTCGGCGCCGGCTTCCGCATCGCCGCGCGCGACCTCGAGATCCGCGGCGCCGGCAACCTGCTCGGCGCCGAGCAGCACGGTCACCTGCGCGCGGTCGGCTTCGAGACTTACTGCCACCTCCTCGAGGAAGCGGTGCGCGAGCTGCGCGGCGAGGCCGCGCCGGCGCCGCCGACTTCGGTGGAGCTGCGCCTCGGCCTCGGCCTGCGCCTCCCGGAACGCTACATCGCCGAGGAGACGCTGCGGCTGGCCGTGTATCGCCGGATCGCCGGCGCTCGCACCGACGAGGAGCTCGCGAGCCTCAAGCAGGAGTTCACCGAGAGGTTCGGCGCGGCCCCCGCCCAGCTCGACAACCTCATCCTGCACCAGCGCGTGCGCCGGCGCGCGGAGGCGCTCGGGATGACGAAGGTCAAGCGCGGCCAGCTCGCCTGGGAGCTGACGTTCGACCCCACCCACCCGGCCGCGCACCCGGCCGCCATGGCGCTGCTGGCCGCGGCGCCGGATGCCGTCCTCACTCCCGCCGGCGTGCTGCGCCTCCCACTCGCCGACCGCGACCCGGCGCGCGCCGCGGCGGCGCTCGCCGCGCTCCTGCCGGCCGCCCAGTGACGCCGGCCGGCCGCGGGCCGCTTGCGCACAGCGAACATCCTCAGTAGCTGAACTTGCCGAGTTCGACCTTGCCGCGGAACACCCAGTAGACGACCGCCGTGTACGCGGCGACGAACGGCATGCCGAGGAACGCGATCGTGCGCATGATGCGCAGCGTCTTCTCTGACGACGCGGCGTTGGCGATCGTCAGGCTCCACGCCGGGTCGCTGCTCGACACGATCAGGTTGGGAAAGAGGGCGACGCCGAACAGGAAGACGAGCGCCGCGATCGTGCACGAGGACGAGACGAACGCGCCCAGCGGCTTGCCCCTGAAGATCGCGCGCGGGATGTTGGCAACTGCAAGGATGTTGAGCAGCACAACCACCCACGCCCACGGCAGGTTCGCGAAGTTGCGCGTCGCGGCAGGCACCGCCACCAGCGTCACCACCGTGACGAGCATGTACACCGCCAGGAAAAAGGCGAATGCCCGCCACATCCAGCCGTGGATGCGCCGCTGCAACTCGCCCTCGGTCTTGAGATGAAGGTAGATCGAGCCGTGCAGCGCGAACGTCGCTACCGCCAGGACACCGACCAGGAGCGCGTACGGACGCAGCAGGTCGGTCACACCGCCGGTGTAGTCGCCGTCGGGGCCGATCGGGATGCCGAGCATCGAGTCGCCGACCGCGACCCCCATCAAGAACGTCGCGAGCGCGCTGGCGGTGAAGAACGCTCCGTCCCAGAAGCGCCGCCACGCCGCGCTCTCGCGCTTGCTCCTGAACTCGATCGAGACCGCCCGGAAGATCAGTGCGAACAGCAGCAGCATGAACGGCAGGTAGAACGCCGAGAATGCCGCCGCGTAGGCGCGGGGGAACGCCGCGAAGAGCGCGCCGCCGAACGTCACGAGCCATACCTCGTTGCCGTCCCACAGCGGCCCGATGGCGTTCAGGAGCACCCGGCGCTCGTCGTCGCGGCGCGCCGCCAGGTGGACGATCCCGACGCCGAGGTCGAAGCCGTCGAGGATTGCGTAGCCGGTGAGCAGCACGCCGAGGAGGGCAAACCAGAACAGGTGCAGGTCCATCGCCGTCACTCCCCCCCGGCGCGGCCGGCGGCTTCACCCGTCGAGGTCAGCGACTCTCCGCCCTGGCCTGCGAGACTCCCGGCCGCCGCGAGCAGGCCACCGCCCGTCGTCGCCGCCGGCGGCGGCGCCGGCTCGTCGGGCCCGTGCTGGATCTTGTCGTTCAGCACGAACACGTACACCGCGAACAGGAGAGCGTAGATGACGCCGAACATCACCAGCGACGCCAGCACCTGGCCTGCCGGCACGCTCTTGGACGTGGCGTCCGAGGTGCGCAGCAGGCCGTACACCACCCAGGGCTGGCGCCCAACTTCCGCGGCGACCCAGCCGAGCTCGTTGGCGGCGAACGGTCCCGCCACCGCGAACACGAACGTCCACAGCAGCCACCGCGCCTGGAACAGCGTCCCGCGCCAGCGCATGAGGAGCGCGACCGCCACCAGCGCGACGAAGAGGAACCCCAGCCCCACCATGACGTGGTAGCTCTGGAACGGGAGCGCCACCGGCGGCCAGTCCGCGCGCGGCACCCGGTCGAGACCCGCCACCGGCTTGTTCCAGTCGCCCCAGACGAGGAACGAGAGCAGCCCCGGGACCGCGATCTCGCCCCTGAGCCGCCTCTCGGCCGTATCGGGGAACCCCATCACGGTCAAGCGCGTGCCGCCGGGTGCGGTCGTGTACAACCCCTCGAACGCCGCGAGCTTGGCGGGTTGGGTGGTGGCGAGCGTGCGCGCCTGCGAGTCTCCGGAAACGACCTCGGCGAGCGCCGCCAGGGCAGCGACCACCAGCGCGATCGTGAAGCTGCGGCGCGCGAACTCCAGGTGCCGGCCCTTGAGCAGGTAGAACGCCGAGACGCTCAGCACCACGAACGCCCCGACGATGAAGGCGCCGAGCAGCACGTGCACGAGCCGCTCCATGCTCGAGGGGTTGAACACCATCGCCCAGAAGTCGGTGATCTCGGCGCGCGCCGCCGCGCCGGTCCCGACGATGTGGAAGCCGGCCGGCGTCTGCTGCCAGGAGTTGGCGACCACGATCCAGACGGCGGAGAACATCGAGCCGAGCGCGACCATGACCGTCGCGAAGAAGTGCATCCCCGGCGACACCCGGTCCCACCCGAACACCAGCACCGCGAGGAACCCCGACTCCAGAAAGAACGCGAAGATCCCCTCGGCCGCCAGGGCGGAGCCGAAGACGTCGCCGACGAACCGGGAGTAGGTTGCCCAGTTGGTCCCGAACTGGAACTCCATCACGATCCCGGTCGCCACACCCATCGCGAAGGTGACCGCGAACACCTTCGTCCAGAACTTCGCCATCGCCTCGTAGTGCAGGTCCCGGGTCTTGAGGTACATCCCCTCCATCACGACGAGCAGGACGCCGAGCCCGATCGTGACCGGCGGGAACAGGTAGTGGAACATGAGGGTGAAGGCGAACTGGAGCCGCGCGAGGAGGACCGCATCCATGACCGTTGGAACCTCCGCTCGCGCCAGCATAGGCACCCGGCAGCGGCGGCGCAACATCAATGGCCGGGCGCGCTACCGTTGTCGTGGGAGAACTTCTCATTGCGAGCCACGTCGCAGGCGGGGCGAAGCAATCTCGAGGTCATCGGAGAGAGGTTGGTCACCCGGTTGGGGACGAGATTGCTGCGCTTCGCTCGCAATGACGGTCGACGTCGGGCCGCACCCGAAAGATAGCGGGCGGGGGGTGCTGGCGGCGGAATGCGGCGGCGTGGCTGCCCCTTTCCCGGAGTGGCGGTTGCGCTACCATCGCGACCGAACGGAGTCAGACATGAGCAGCCCCACCAAAACGAAGGGAACGATCGCGATCCTCACCGGCGGCGGCGACGTCCCCGGGTTGAACCCGGCGATCCGCGCCCTCACCGTGCGCGCGCTGCGCGAGGGGTACCGGGTGTTGGGGATCCGCCACGGATGGGCGGGGATCGTCGAGCTCGAGCGCGACAAGGGGAAGTCCTACGAGGACTATGTGATCGAGCTTTCCGAAGAGGTCGTGAACAAGGTCGGGCGCACCGGCGGCACGTTCCTCCACACCTCGCGCACCAACCCGTCCAAGGTCGCCCAGGCACAGCTGCCGCCCCACCTCAGGGAGAAGTACCCGGGCGACATCGTCGACGTCACCCCCGACGTGCTCGCCAACCTCGATTGGTTGGGCATCGACACACTCATCCCGATCGGCGGCGACGACACCCTTTCGTACGGGGTGCGCCTGCACAAGGAGGGTGTGCGGGTCATCGCCATCCCCAAGACGATGGACAACGACGTCCCGGGCACCGACTACTGCATCGGCTTCTCGACGTGCGTGACCCGCACGATCGAGATGACCCACGCCCTGCGCACCTCGGCCGGGAGCCACGAGCGCTTCCTCGTGATCGAGGTGTTCGGCCGCTACGCGGGGTTCACCGCGCTCCTCCCCACCATGGCGGGGGCCGCCAACCGCTGCGTCATCCCCGAGCACGTCTTCGACATCGAGCAGCTGTGTGAGCTTCTCACCGCCGACCGCCTTACCAACCCCTCCAAGTACAGCGTGGTCCTGGTTTCCGAGGGCGCGACGTTCAAGGGAATGGACGAGATGGTGTACGAGGACCACGAGACCGACGCGTTCGGGCACAGGAAGCTCGGCGGCATCGGCGACCTCGTCTCGCGCGTGCTCCGCGACCTCTCGCCGAAGTACAACAACGGGCGGCGCATCAACGTCATCAACCAGCGCCTCGGTTACCTCGTGCGCTGCGGCAACCCCGACGCACTCGACTCGATCGTTCCGATGGCGTTCGGCAACCTCGCGATGGACCTCGTGCTCGACGGCGTCGCCGGGCGCCTCGTCAACGTCCGCAACGGGCGCTACGACAACGTTCCGATCGACGTCGTCACCAGTCGCAAGAAGACCGTGGACGTGCGCAAGTTCTACAACACCGACCGTCTGCGCCCGATCTACGAGCGCTTCGAGACGAAGCCGCTGTTCATCATGACGAGCGATTACTGAGAGACCGGGCTCCGGGGTCCGGGGCCCGGGGGAGCCACGACGTGGGTCGTGGGTCGTGGGTCGAAGAAGCCGTCCGGTGATCAGTCAAGGGCGTCGATCGCAGCGAAGGGAGTGAAACGATGGCAACGACCTGGAACGTGAAGGCGGACCGCGCCCTTGCGGCGACGACGAAAGGCCTGCACACCACGGGGAAGATGGCGCGTCTGGGTCGGTGGGGGGCGACCGCTCTCGTCCTTCTGGCCCTGGGCTGGGCATCGCCGCTGCGGGCGTCCGGAGGAGTCCCCGGGGAAGCGGGCGTCCTCAAGGCCACGCTGAAGAACGGCCTGAGAGTCGTGATCGTCCAGAACACGCTGGCCCCCGTGGTGACCACCGAGGTCAACTACCTCGTGGGCTCCAACGAGGCTCCCGTGGGTTTCCCGGGGATGGCGCACGCCCAGGAGCACATGATGTTCCGCGGCAACCCGGGTCTCTCGGCCGACCAGTTGGCCGACATCACGGCCGCCATGGGCGGCGACTTCGACGCCGACACGCAACAGACCGTGACGCAGTACTTCTTCACCGCCCCGGCCGACGAGCTGGACCTGGCGCTCCACATCGAGGCGCTGCGCATGAGCGGCGTCCTCGACACCGACAAGCTCTGGGACGAAGAGCGCGCCGCCATCGAGCAGGAGGTGGCCCAGGACCTCTCCAACCCCCAGTACGTCTTCTACACCAAGCTCCTGGACGCCATGTTCAAGGGCACGCCCTACGCCCACGACGCCCTGGGCACGCGGCCCTCCTTCGACAAGACCACCGGCGCCATGCTGCGCCGGTTCCACGACACCTGGTACGCCCCCAACAACGCCGTCCTGGTGATCGTGGGCCACGTGGACCCGCAGGCCACGCTGAAAGAGGTTGGGAAGCTCTTCGGCGCCATCCCCGCCAAGAAGATCCCTGCCCGTCCGGCCGTCAAACTGGAACCCGTCAAGCCGGAGACGTTGAACCTCACCACCGACCTGCCCTACGGCCTGGCCATCGTCTGCTTCCGCCTGCCCGGCTCGGACAGCCCCGACTACGCCGTCGCCCAGGTGATGAGCGACGTTCTCTCCAGCCAGCGGTGGGACCTCTACGGCCTCGTCCCGCAGGGGAAGGCGATGTACGCCGGGTTCCAGTTCAGCGCCCTGCCGGAGGCGGGGCTCGGCTTCGCCGTCGCCGTCTTCCCCAAGGGCGCCGACACGGCCGGGCTCGTCAAGGAGGTCAGAGGGATCCTCGCCGGTGCGGTGCGGAAGGGGTTGCCGGCCGACCTGGTGGAGGCGGCCAAACGGCAGGAGCTCACCGGCTCCGAGCTCCAGAAGAACTCCGTTTCGGGCCTCGCGCAGGCCTGGTCGCAAGCGCTCGCCGTGGAGGGGCGCCGCTCCCCCGATGACGATGTCAGGGCCATGGAGAAGGTGACGCCCGCCGAGGTGGACCGGGTCGCCAAGGAGGCCCTCGACCAGGACCACGCCGTCGTCGCCATCCTCACCCCTCAGCCTTCGGGCAAACCGCTCGCCTCCAAGGGCTTCGGCGGGAAGGAATCGTTCGCCCCGAAGAACCCCAAGGCCGTGACGCTGCCGCCGTGGGCCGAGCAGGCCCTCTCACGCCTGGCGGTGCCGGCCTCGGTGGTCAACCCCGTGGTGACGAAGCTGCCCAACGGCCTCACGCTCATCGTCCAGCCCGAATCGATCAGCAACACCGTCTCCCTCTTCGGCCGGATCCGCAACGAGCCCGACCTGGAGACGCCCAAGGGCCAGGAGGGTGTCGACCGGGTGCTGGACCGGCTCTTCTCCTTCGGCACCACCAGCCTGGACAGGCTGGCGTTCCAGAAGGCGCTGGACGACATCGGCGCCCAGGAGTCCGCGGGCACCGGCTTCTCGGTAGAGGCCCTGTCCGCTGACTTCGACCGGGCGGTCGAACTCCTGGCGGACAACGAGCTGCACCCGGCCCTGCCCGAGCAGGCGTTCAAGATCATGCAGGCGCAGACCGCCCGTTCCGTGGCGGGCCTCTTGCAGAGCCCCTTCTACCTCTCGGGCCGGGCCCTCGACGCGGCCCTCTACCCGAAGAACGACCTGAGCCTGCGCGAGGCCACGCCCCAGACCGTCTCGGCGCTCACGCTGGCTGACGTGAAGGCGTACTACGCCAAGGTCTTCCGCCCTGATCTCACGACCATCGTGGTGATGGGCAAGGTCACGCCGGAGCAGGCCAAGGCCACGGTCGAGAGGTGCTTCGGCGGATGGAAGGCCGAGGGAACCAAGCCCGAGACGGTGCTGCCCGCGGTGCCGGCCAACAGGCCCTCCTCCACGGTAGTGCCCGACAGCAGCCGCGTGCAGGACAGCGTGACGCTCGCCGAGACCCTCGGCCTCGACCGTTCCAACCCCGACTACTACGCCCTCCAGCTCGGCAACCACGTGCTGGGCGGCGCCTTCTACGCCACGCGCCTGTACCGCGACCTGCGCGAGAAAGACGGGTTGGTCTACTACGTCTCGTCCAACTTCGACGTGGGGCAAAAGCGCTCGCTCTACGTGGTTCGCTACGGCTGCGACCCGCCCAACGTGGGCAAGGCGCAAGCCATCGTCGTGCGAGAGCTGAAGTCGATGGCCACGGCGCCCGTGACAC
>NCBR01000121.1 GCA_002279285.1 Acidobacteria bacterium 37-71-11 | reverse complement strand
GGAATGTACTGGTTGGCCTCGGTTTCGACCTGAACCCCCAACTCCGCGTCGCGGACCTCGTCGACGATCCGCCAGTCTCCAACGCGGAGCCGAAACGTGCCGTGCTGACCGCCATCTTGACGGCGCCTCTCGGCCGCGGATTGGTCGCGAGCGCGTCGAGGCGTTCAATGATCCGAAACCTCAGGGTTTCCTCGAGAGCCTCCAACGTCCTCCTGACCGAGTTGGGGATGATGACGGCGTAGGCCTGCGTCATCGCTTTCTCAACGACCTCTTCACCTCTTCGAGGGTGACGAACTCCCCGCGCCCAACTTCCTTGCGCGCTCGCTCGATCTCCTCGACGTCAATAACATCGTCGATGGCGGCCTCGAGCGGGGCGGGGCGCACGCGATGTTTCTTGGCGAGCTGCTTGAGCGCGATCTTTCGCCCGGCGTGGTACTCGGCGACACCTTCCGCGACTGCGGCCCCAAGCGGGTTGACCGCCTTCGCGAGACGCACCGTGTCACCTTCGCGTTGCACGAACAGGACATCGCCCGCCTCCAGGCCGAGCTCCTCGCGGATCTTCCTGGGGAGGCTCAGACGGCCCTTGCTGTCGATCGTGGTAGCGCTCATGTCGTCCCCAAGTGGGACTATCCCACCATTGTCAACCAATCGCGGCGGCGCGGCTGCACGGCCCAGGCTGCGAGGTCCGGCCTATTTACGGAGCGCTCGATTTCTCAGGTGTCATCCCCGCGAACGCGGGGATCCAGGCGGCCTTTGCGAGGCAGTGGCTGGGTTCCCGCTTGCGCGGGAACGACGACAAGTAACGCCGGCGCGGCCTGCGGCCGGCGCAGCCAAGCGGGTCACTGACCACGGACCACTGACCACGAACATGTTTGCCTTGGCGGGCACGAGAGGCGATACTTGCCGTGAGGGGAGGGCCGGGTGGCAAGGGGAGCGCAGGTAGATCCGCGGGATGTCGCAAATTACGGGTTGCTGGAGGCGGCACACTACCTCCGGCTGCCGGTGGCGACGCTGCGCTCGTGGGTGCGCGGGCGTCCGTATCCGACGGCTCAAGGTGACCGCTGGTTCCGGCCGCTGGTCGCCCCGGCGTCCGACCGGCCTCTCCTGCTGTCGTTCACGAACCTGGTGGAGGCGCACGTGCTCTCCGCGATCAGGCGCGAGCACGAAATCCGCCTCGACCGCGTCAGGTCGGCCCTCGAGTATGTGCGGAGGAGCCTTGGCGTGAAGCGGCCTCTGGCCAACCAGGTGTTCCATACGGACGGCATCGACCTGTTCGTCCGCAAGGTGGGGGAGCTGGTCAACGTCTCGCGGAGCGGACAGCTCGCGCTGCGAGATGTCGTAGAGGCGTACCTTCGCAGGGTCGAATGGGACGAGGCAGGGCTCGCGGCCCGGCTGTACCCGACCGCACGCCTCACGCCTGACGCGCCGCGGCTCGTGGTCATCGACCCGAGGCGAGGATTCGGCTTGCCGATTCTGATGAACGCCGGCGTCTCCACGGCGGTGCTCGCCGAGAGGTTCAAGGCCGGCGAGTCGATGGACGAGTTGGCGGCCGACTACGGGTGCTCATCCCTCGATGTCAGCGAAGCGATTCGATTCGAGCTGCCTCAAGCCGCGTGACCGACGGGCCTGACCCCGTTTTTTTCCTGGATCGCAACCTTGGGCGGAAGACTGTCCCGACCCTCCTGCGCGACGCCGGCCTGGTCGTGGAGGTCATGGACGACCACTTCGCGCCCGACACCCCGGACGAGGTTTGGCTGGAAGAGGTCGGCAACCGGGGTTGGTTCGTCGTGACCCTCGACGAGAAGATTCGCTATCGTCGTGGGGAGCAGGACGCGGTTCGACGGTTCGACGTCGGGCTCTTCCTGCTCGTTCGGTGGAAGGGCAGCACTGGCCTCGGATACGCCGCAGCGCTGCTCAAGGCGAAGAAGGCGTTGTTGCGCCTCACGGTGCGACAGGAACGACCTTTCATCGCGAAGGTCTACGGAGACGGTAGGGTGAGTCTTTGGCTGAAGCGGGGTGCCGGCGGGACGCTGCGCCGGTGACGACCGCGCCGACCCCATCCGAGGCACTCCGGGCGGCGCCGCCACACGCCTCAAGCCACCGCCCTACCTGACGCCGGCCCAGACGGTTTCGGCGTTGTGCATCGCGTACCAGGCGAAGTAGGAGGCGTAGACGACGGCGGTGCCGGGCGGCAGCCGGTCGGTGGCGACCGCGACCGTCGGGCCGGCGGGGCGGAAGCTGAGGAGGGCACGCCAAGGGCCGGGCGGCGCCCGCCCCGGCTCGGGCCCGGCCGCGGGCGTCGCGAGCGTCGGAACCGGGAACGCCGTCCAGCCGCCGGGGCCACCCAGCGCCACGACCGGCGTCTTGGGCGGCAGCGCCGAGGGCGCGGGGAGCGGCGCCACCGGGAACCGCAGCAGGTCGCTGGCGACGTAGCTGGCGTAGGGATCGCTGACGTACCGCTCCATCATGCGCGGGTCGGGGGCGGGGACGGTGGTGTCGGGGTGCTCCTGGCGCCAGTCGGCCCACGTCTCGACGGAGATCGGCAGCACCTCGAGGACGTCGCCCGCGGCGGCGGCCGGTCCGGCCACCGCGCGGAAGAGCATCTGGCTCCACAGGCTCTCGACCTTGCCGCCCGTCCTTCGGTCGTACATCAGGAGGTTCGAGTCGAACAGCAGGCCGCTGACCCCGAACGTGAGCCGCTCGCCGCGCACCTCGCGCCGGAAGGCCACGGCGCTGTCGCAGAGCGGATCGTAGGTGACCGCGAGCGGAACGCCGCCCAGGGTGTCGTTGACGACCTCGTGCCAGACGAGCACGCGCAGCGGGTAGGCGCGGGCGGCGCCCCCGAGCCGCACCCCGATGACGCGGTCGCCGGGCACGAGGAACCTGCCGTGCCCGACCGTGGCGGCGTCGGCCTGGGCGACCGTCCAGGGCGGCGGGTCTTCGAGCGCGGACAGACCGTCCTTCGGCATCCCCGAAGCGACGAGCAGCTCACGCGCCACCAGACATGGTGTCAGCGAGAAACCGTACGTCGCGACGCGACGCCCGTCGCCGACAGGGTGGGCGCGGTGGCGCACGAGGCCGGCGGCGTAGAAGGCGAAGGCGACGGTCGCGAGCGCGAGCGCCGCCACCACGATCCAGCCCCCCCGGCGCAGGAACCCCGCCCTTTGCGGGCCGGGTGCGGTCATCGGCCGGCGGCCTGCAACGCCGCGGCGAGGCCCTGGGGCGACGGGAGCCGGTCGGCGACCATGAGGCCGAGGAGCAGCGGCAGGTAGATGAGCGTGGCCAGGAAGAGGCGGCGGGCGACGGCGTCGCTCTTCTTCGCAGCGAGCGCGAGCGCGAGCGCGACGAGGCCGCCGGTCAGGACGAGCGACCCGGCCGCGAACCCCCAGCCCGTCATGCCGCCGAGGGCGGCGAGCACGCCGACCGGCAGCAATGCCATCGAATAGAGCACCGCCGCCTGACCCGTGGAGCGCCCGGAGGCGTCCACGACCGAGAGCATGCGGAAACCGCCGCGCGCGTAGTCGTCGCGGTAGAGCCAGGCGAGCGCGAGGAAGTGCGGGATCTGCCAGAGGAAGAGCACGCCGGCGAGGAGCCAGGCGCCGAAGCCCAGCGGCGTCCCGGTCGCGGTCCACCCCATCATCGGGGGGATCGCGCCGCAGACGGCGCCGGCGAGCGTGCACAGCGGCGAGCGGGGTTTGAGGGGCGTGTAGACGAGCGTGTACACGAGCACCACCGTGAGGCCGAGGACGGCGGTGAGCGTGTTGGCCTCGGCCGCGAGGATCGCGAGACCGGCCCCAGCCACGACGACGCCGAACGCAAGGGCGTGACGCGCCGTGAGCACGCCGGCAGGGAGCGGCCGGCGCCTCGTGCGCTCCATGCGGGCGTCGCGCCCGACCTCCATGACCTGGTTGAGCGCCATCGCGCCCGCGGCCGCGAGGGCGGTGCCGAGGACCGTCCAGGCGAGCCTCGAGACCTCCTGCCGGCCGCCACCGGCCATCAGGAACCCAACCGCCGTCGTCGCAACGACGAGGCCGGTGAGGCGGATCTTGGTCAGCTCGGGGTATGCCCGCACCACCGCGAGCGCACGCCGCGCGCCCCCGCCGTTCGTCCGGGCTCCGGTTGGGACATCGTTTCTCATGCCAGCGTTCCTCGCACCCCTCAGGTCTGGTCCGGTCTCGCCGCCGCCTCGCCCGCCGGTATCCGACCGCACCAGCTCGTTGTCTTCGCAAAACAGCGCGGCGCCGCGGACATTCCCCGCCGCCTTTGAACCCCGTCGCAGCCTGGCTCATACTGGAGCGGGTCTTTGGGGAAAGGGAGTCACGAATGGCGACGGAAGGAGCAGCGGCGCCTCGCGGCGCGGAGACACTGGCGCTCGGGTTCGGGACGAGCGTGGCAATGTGGTTCGTCGGCTACCTCTGCCGGATGCCGCCCGCCGTCGTGCCGAGTTGGCTGCTCGCGCTGCTGCTGCTTGGCTGCCTCGCCGGCGGCGGGTTCGTCGCCGGGCGGTTGGGAACGCGCGGGTGGCGGAGCGGCCTTGCGGCCGGGCTGCTCTCGTCGGTCGTCAACCTGCTGATCCTCGGCAGCCTGCTCGGCGGGGCGCGGGCGGACCACATCGTCCCCTCGGCGCTGTGGTGGCTCCCGGGCTCGCTGCTCGTCGGCGCCGCGTTGGCGAGCGCGGGGGCGGTGGTCGGGGCTGCGACCCGCGCAGGACGGGCTCGAGCCGTGAACTGGACCGGGGCGCTCGCGGGCGTCGCGGCGTCGGCAACCCTGCTGCAGCTGCTCGTGGGCGGTCTGGTCACCAGCGAAGGGGCCGGTCTTTCCGTTGTGGACTGGCCGAATTCGTTCGGCTACAACATGTTTCTCTACCCGCTCTCACGCATGACGGGCGGCGTCTACTACGAGCACGCCCACCGCCTGTTCGGAAGCCTGGTCGGGTTGACCACCGTCGTGTTCGCGGCGCACCTGCTCGTGGCCGAGCGGCGGACGTGGGTCAAGCGGCTCGGGCTGGCGGCGGTGGCCGCCGTGATCGTCCAGGGGATTCTCGGCGGCCTGCGCGTGACCGGCGGCTTCACGCTCTCGACCTCGCCGTCCGCGATGGCGCCCTCGTCCACGCTGGCGGTCGTCCACGGTGTGCTGGGGCCGGCGTTCTTCGGCTTGATGGTCGCGCTCGCGGCCGTCACCTCGACGGCGTGGACCTCCGGCGCCGGGCCGCTGGCGAACCCGCGTGCTCGCTCGCTGCAGGCGTTCGGCACGGTGCTCGTCGGCGCTGTCCTGGTGCAGATCGTGCTCGGCGCGATCCAGCGCCAGTTCGCGCGCGGCCTGGACGCCCACGTCGGGTTCGCGGTCGTGGTGCTCGCCCTGGCGCTCGTCTTTGGCGCGCGCCTGTCGAGGCTGGGAGGCGAGTGGTCCCTGCTCGGAACGCTCGGGCGCGTGATCACGGCGGCGGTGACCGTGCAAGTGATGCTGGGCCTGGCGGCGCTGTTCGCCGTCGAGACGCGGGTCGTGGGGGCGCCGCGCGCGGCGTGGGACGTGCTGCTCACCACCCTCCACCAGGCGGGCGGCTCGGTGCTGCTCGGGTGTGCCGTCCTTGGCGCGGTGTGGTCCCGGCGCCTGCTCCTTCAGGGCGAGAGCCCGGCGCCGCCTGCGGGCTAGGCATGGTCATCGCGGAAACGTTCACGTCGATCCAGGGGGAGGGGATGCTCGCCGGCGTCCCCTCGTTCTTCATCCGCACCTCCGGGTGCAACCTCCGCTGCGCTTGGTGCGACACGCCGTACGCGTCGTGGCGCCCGGAGGGGTCGCGGCGGAGTGTGGGCGAGCTTGTGGCCGAGGCGCGGGCGTCCGGGTGCGAGCACGTGGTGATCACCGGGGGCGAGCCGCTGCTGCAGCGCGAGCTGCCGGCCCTGGCGCTGGCACTGGCCTCGGGCGGGCACCACACGACCGTCGAGACGGCGGGCACCCTCGCGCCCGCGTTCCGGTGCGACCTGCTCTCGGTTTCCCCGAAGACCTCCAACTCGGACCCCGAGGGGCGGTTCGGGGCGAGGCACCGCGCGCTGCGCACCGGCCTCGGCCCGCTGGTCGAACTGCTCGCGCGCCACCCCGAGCACCAGCTCAAGTTCGTGGTGCGCGGCGAGGAGGACATCGGCGAGGTCCTGGAGTTGGTGGAACGCGTCGGCGCCGGGACCCGGCGGGTGCTGCTGATGCCGGAGGGCCGGACCGCCGCCGAGGTGGCGGGCCGCGCCGCCGCCGTCGCGCGCCTGTGCCTGCGTCACGGCTTCCGCTACTCGCCCCGCCTCCATCTCGACCTGTTCGGCGGCGGCCGGGGAGTGTAACCAAACGCCGCGGTCCTGCGTATCCAACAATGTGGGGGAGTGTGTACTCTTGACAGTGCGAACTATTCGTATAACAATGATTGCGGAGGCAGGAATTGCCGACGCAAGAACCGATCGGGTTGCTGGTGGCGGTGGTGCGGCGCCGCATCAAGCAGGCGGTGAGCACGATGGTGCGGGAACACGACCTGTCGCCGCAGCAGTTCTGGACGCTGGTCGCGATCGCCAAGCACGAGGGCGTGTCGCTGCGCGAGCTCGCCGAGTTGCAGCGGATGGACCAACCCACCGCCTGCAGGGTGGTGGCGGCGCTGGCGCGGCGGCGTCTGGTGCACAGCGGGGCGGACCCCGCCGACCGCAGGCGGTCGCGTCTCGTGCTGACGCCCTCCGGGCGTTCGCTGGCCGAGCGGCTCGCGCCGATCGCGGCGGCGGTCCGGTCGGCGGTCGAGGCCGGGTTGACGCCGTCCGAGCGGACCGCGGTGGTGGCCGGCCTCCGCAAAGTCATCGCCAACCTCGAGAACTCCCAGGTTGGGAGCGCCAAGGGCAGCCCCTTGCCGGGGATCGACAACCGATGAGTGCTCGGCGAGGCCGGCGCCATCACAGCAGGGTTGACCGGCGCGAGCACGTTCGCGCCGAACGAAACGGGCCGGCCGCACGGGCCGTGTCTGCGTGAGGAGAGCAATGTTCAAGAACAAGTGGTTCTGGATCGTGGCGGCTGTCGTGGTGGTCGTGGGCGGGATCGCCTGGTGGCGGATGCACGAGGCCAAGGTCAAGGGGGCGTGGCAATTCGAGACCGTCCGCATCGACCGGGGCAAGATCGTCGCCAAAGTGACCGCCTCCGGCTCGCTCTCGGCGCTCGTCACGGTGCAGGTGGGCAGTCAGGTTTCCGGCCGCATCGCCGCCCTGTACGCCGACTTCAACTCGAAGGTGAAGAAGGGCGAGCTGATCGCCAAGATCGACCCGCAGCTTTTCCAGGCGAGCGTGGCGCAGGCGCGCGCCAACTACGTGGCCGC
>NCBR01000120.1 GCA_002279285.1 Acidobacteria bacterium 37-71-11 | reverse complement strand
CAGTCGATGAACTGACCTGGCGCGGATCATCCTCCATCTTCTGTCAACTCAGCCGGACCTGGCACCCAATCGCAACCGCACAATAGATCGAATGGGATACCTGGTACCCATCCATCTGGTACCCATCGTACCCATCGGATGGGGGCGGTAGTCGACCCCGGGGAAATGGGTCAACAATGGCAATGGGGTGAGGCTTGCGTTGTTGCGTTATCAGGCACGGGTCCGCCACAGTCGATGAGCCGGGGCATGCGCGGCTCGACCTCCGGTCTTCGTGAGTTCAGGCGGAACTGGTGCCCTTTGGTGAAGTCGAGGGCGCGTGCCGACTGGCCGGGTCGAAAACCCGGCGATCGGGCCCTCTCGCGCGTCCGGCGGCGGGCGCCGCGGCGTCGTAGAATCGCGTCCAGGGGGCGACCCCCAGGGGGCGACCGATGATCACCAGGCGGCAGTTCACAGTCACGCTCGCGGCGGCGGGAGGCCTTGCCGTTGCCAGGCCTCGCGTCCTGTTCGCACAGGCGGGTGCGAAGGACACCAACCCGATCGCGGAGCTCTACCGCCGGGCCGTCGTGATCGACGGCTGCTCGGAGGCGTTCGCCACCGGCCCGGACGGCTTTCCGGTCGATCCCAAGGCAATCGCGGCCGCCGCCGCGTCGGGCGTGACGGCCATCAACTTCACCGTGGTCGGCCCCGGCACCGGCTTCGAGGACACGGTCGGGGCGATCGCCACGGTGCAGAGGGTTGCCGAGGCGAACCCGGACCGGTACCTCGTCGTTCGCCGCCACTCCGACATCCTGCGCGCCAAAAATAGCGGCGCGCTCGGGCTCATCCTCGGCTTCCAGACCACCGAGATGCTGGGCGAGGAGCTGTCCCGGCTCGCCGTCTTCCGCGGCCTCGGGGTGCGCATCGTGCAGCTCACCTACAACGAGCGCAGCCTGTACGGCGACGGCTGCCTGGAGCCGGCCAACGCCGGCCTGTCGAACCTGGGCCGCCAAGCGGTGGCGCGCATGAACGCGCTCGGCATCGCGGTGGACGTCAGCCACTGCGGGCCGCGCACCACGGCCGAGGCGATCGAGGTCTCGGCGAAGCCGATCCTGATCTCGCACACCGGGTGCCGGGCCGTCTTCGACAACCCCCGCAACAAGGACGACGCGGCGCTGCGAGCGCTCGCCGAGCGGGGCGGTGTCGCCGGCATCTACCTCATGCCGTACCTGTCCGCCGGACCGGGCCCGATCACCGTGGACGACCTGCTACGCCACGTGGACCACGCCGTCGGCGTCTGCGGCGAGGACCACGTCGGCATCGGCAGCGACCAGGGCATCGTCCCGATCGACGATACGCCCGAGTACCGCCGGCAGCTGCGCGAGGAGATCGAGGCGCGCAAGAAGGCGGGCGTCAGCGCGCCGGGCGAGAGCGTGGACCGGCCGCCGTTCATTTCCGAGCTCAACGCCCCCGACCGCATGGAGAAGATCGCCGCGGCGCTCTCGGCCCGGGGCTACAACGCCGCCGCGATCGAAAAGGTCCTCGGCGCCAACTTCCACCGCGTCCTGGGCGAGATCTGGGGGACGACGTGAACGCCGCGGCGCCCAAGGTCGCAATGGCGGTTCTTGCCCTGTTCGCGACGACGGCCGGCGCGGTGCCCGTGCCGCCCGCCCCGGCGCCTGCCGCGGCGTTCACGGTCATCCTCGGCGGCGCGCATGCCGGCACGATGACGGTGCAAGCGACGGGGACCGGGGCGTACCGCGTCCACTTCGAGTACAACGACCGCGGGCGCGGACCGCGGCTCGACTCGACCGTCCGTCTCGACCGGGACTCGACGCCGGTACGCGTCGAGACGGACGGCAACGACTACATGAAGGGCCCGGTCGCCGAGCGCTTCGAGCGCATGGCCACGCGCGCCGCATGGTCCGGCGGCGGCGGCACGGGCGGCCGCGCCGTCTCGGGCCGCGCCTTCTACCTCCCGTTCGACGGCACGCCGCTCGACATCGGCCTGCTCGCCCGCGCGCTGCTGCGCGCGCCGGGCGGGGCGCTTGCGCTGCTCCCCGAGGGCGAGGCGACGATCGAGCGGGTCGGCGAGCTCCAGCTCGAGGCCGGCGGCGCGCGCCGCAAGGTGGTGCAGTACGCCATCAGCGGCCTCGACTTCACCCCGGTGCGGGTGTGGCTCGACGGGGAGAGGGACTTCTTCGCCTCGGCCAGCCACTGGCTGACGGTCGTGCCGAAGGGGTGGGAGGGGGCGGTCCCCGAGCTGCTCGCGGCCCAGGACGCGGCCGAAGCCGGCCGCTCCGCGGCCCTGGCCAAACGCCTCGGCCACAGGCCGGCGGGGGCGCTGGCGTTCACCGGGGCCACGCTCTTCGATTCGGACGAGGCCGTGCTGAGGCCAGGCCAGACCGTCGTGGTCGAGGGCGACCGCATCGCCGCGGTGGGTCCCGACGGCAAGGTCACGGTGCCGGAGGGCGCCGAGGTCGTGCCAATCGACGGCAAGACGCTGCTGCCCGGCCTGTGGGACATGCACGTGCACCTCGGGGGCGTCGACGGCCTCCTCGACATCGCCAACGGCATCACCACCGTCCGTGATATGGGCAACGACATGGACACGCTGCTGGCGATGAAGAAGAGCTTCGACGACGGCACGGCGATCGGTCCCCGCGTGGTCCTGGCCGGTCTCGTCGACGGCAGCGGCCCGTACACCTCGCCGATCAAGGACAAGACCGACACCCCGGCCCAGGCGAAGGCCGCGGTGGAGAGCTACGCCCGGCACGGCTACGTGCAGCTCAAGATCTACAGCTCGATCAAGCCGGAGCTGGTGCCGCTGCTCGCCCGCCTCGCCCACGAGCACGGCATGCGCGTCTCGGGGCACGTCCCGGGGTTCATGACCGCCGAGCAGTTCGTGCGCGACGGCGCGGACGAGATCCAGCACGAGAACTTCGTTTTCTTGAACTTCCTGTTCGACACCGTCAAGGACACGCGCGGTCCGGCACGTTTCACCGCCGTGGCCGAGCACGGCGCCGAGATCGACCCCTCGCAGCCGCGCGTGCAGGCGCTGTTCAAGCTGTTCCTCGAGCACCACACGGTCCTCGACCCCACGATCAACGTCTTCGAGACCATGTTCGTCGCCCGGCGGGGCGCCGTTCTTCCGGGGTGGGCCGATGTCGCGAGGCGGCTACCGGCGCAGGTCCAGCGCGGCTTTCTGGCCGGCGGCCTGCCCGTCCCCGAGGGCAAGGACGCCCTCTACCGCGCCTCGTTCCGCTCCATGCTGAAGATGCTCAAGGCGCAGTACGACGACGGCATCCCGATGGTCGCCGGCACCGACGAGATGGCCGGGTTCACGCTTCCCCGCGAGCTCGAACTCTGGGTCGAGGCCGGCATCCCCAGCGCGCGGGTGCTGCAGACCGCGACCCTGGGAGGTGCCCGGGTGATGAAGCTCGACCGCGAACTTGGCTCCGTGGCGCCGGGGAAGCTCGCCGACCTGATCGTCGTCGACGGCGACCCGGTCGCTGACATCCGCGCCCTGCGCCGGGTCGAGACCGTTGTCAAGGGAGGCGTCGTCTACAGCGTCCCCACCCTCGACCGAGCGCTCGGCGTCCAGCCCAAGCCCGCCGCGCCCCCTCGCTCTTGAACGAAGCGAAGGCACGCGAAGGCATTGCCCAAGCTCAAAGTTCAGCTGGTAGCTTGGGGCATCGAACGAAGGGAGGCAGCCATGAAGACGTACCGTGTCGTCTTTCATCTTGATGAACCCAGCAAGGGCCGCGCCGACCAGGTGTTCAAGAACATTGAAAACCTGCTGGCCGAACTGGGTGAGACCAGTGTAGAAGTCGAGTTAGTCGCCAATGGTGGCGGCGTCAATGTGCTCGTCAAAGGCCCTGACTCGCACGCAGAGCAAGTCGAACAACTTGCCGCTAAGGGAGTTCGCTTTGCGGCCTGCGCCCATTCGTTGGCCATCCTTGGAATCGCCAAGGAGTCGCTTCTCGAATCGGTGGATGTCGTTTCAGCCGGCGTAGTGGAACTGGTCAAGAAACAAGCCGAGGGATGGGCGTATATTCGGCCTTAACATGAACGACGTCGTTCTCACTTTGATCGTAGCTGCCTTGTACCTGCCCTACGAAAACGTCCGATGAGGAGTGCGGATCATGGCACCGAGAACGTCGCTGACCGTTATCCAACTCAACGATAGCCATGCCTATTTCGATCTACACCAGGAGATGTTCTGGCAGGGTGGTCAGGCCGTCTATCGTCCTGCGGGAGGGTATGCCCGCATTGCCGCGCTCATGAAGCAGATTCGGGCTGAACGCCAGGGGCAGGTCCTGTTTTGCGATTGCGGCGATACTCTCCATGGCACCCATCCCGCCTTGAAGACGGAGGGACGGGCGTTGGTCCCCATCTTGAATTCGTTGGGCCTGGACGCGATGACGGCCCACTGGGAGTTCGCGTACGGTGGCGCCACCTTCAAACAACGCGCAGCGGAACTCCACTATCCGATGCTCGCGATCAACGTCTATGATGAGGCGACCAAGGAACGGCTCTTTCCACCTTACAGCGTGAAGGAGATCGCCGGGCTCCGGATCGGTCTCGTGGGCATCGCCTCCAATATTGTTGGCAAGACCATGCCAGCCTCCTACAGCGAAGGGCTGGAATTCACCCTTGGCCGAGTGGAACTGCCTCCGATCATCGATGTTCTGCGCACCCAAGAGAAGGTGGACCTGATCGTCCTCATCTCCCACCTGGGGTTTCCGCAGGACATGAAACTCTTGTCGGAGGTGCAGGGTGTCGACATTTGCCTGAGCGGCCACACCCATAACCGTCTTCGTGTGCCGGTTCTCCAGGGGAAGACGCTGGTGATCCAGTCGGGCTGCCACGGTTCCTTCTTGGGCCGCTTGGATTTGGAGATCGAGGGCGGAGAAGTTGTCGACTACCGGCACCAACTGATCGAGGTTGAGGCCAGCGTAGAACCCGATCCCGCAGTCGCTGACCTCGTCCGCCAGGCGCTCGCGCCGTATCACGATGAGCTCTCAACGGTTGTCGGTGAAACGGCGACCGTGCTCAACCGAGCCACCATGCTGGAAGCGACCATGGACAATTTTCTTTTGCAGGCGGTGCGAGAGAGCACGGGCGCACAATTGGCATTCTCGAACGGTTGGCGCTTCGGCGCGCCGATCGTGCCGGGGAAGGTCACTTTGAACGATTGCTACAACATGATCCCGATGAACCCACCGGTGTCGACCGTCGAACTGACGGGCGAGGAACTCGTCGCGATGTTGGAGGAGAACCTCGAGCGGACGTTTGCGCGCGATCCGTACGATCAGATGGGCGGGTACGTCAAGCGAGCGCTCGGTCTCAATGTTTACTTCAAGCTCGAAAACCCGCCGGGCCATCGCATCCAGGACGTGCGGGTGGGTAATGAAGAGGTACAACCGGGGCGCTCGTACGCCACGGCCTTTGTGACCGAGCAAGGCGTGGCTCGCAAGTATGGGCGGCATCGTGAGAATCGTCCTGAACGAGCGATCGACGCCATGCGGGCGTACCTCGCGAAGCACCACCCTCTACGTGCGGAACTCAAAGGTACGTTCGTTGCTGTGTAGAAGATCCACAGCCAAGTGGTTACGGTCACAGGAGGCGATCGCGGCAAAGACGCGCGAGCTCGTCGTCGATGCGGTAAGTCGCAGCTCCTCGCGATAACGGCAGTTCTTCCCCACCCCTTTGCGAGCCCCTCAGCTCCTGGGGCGGAGCTTGAGGGAGCAGCCGATCGACTTGGTCTCCGCGGCCGCGATCGGCTTGCCGGCCAGCAGCGCGTCCGCGGCGTCGGCCAGGTAGTGATGCTCCACCTTCGCCGCGTCCTGGGCGTTGTCGTCGATCGTGCCGTGGTAGACGAGCTTGCCGGCGCGGTCGAAGAGGAACGCCTCGGGCGTGTGCGTCGCGCCGAATGCCCGCGCCACGTCGGAGGTCGAGTCCACGACGTAGGGGAACGCGAAGCCGCGCGCCTTGGCGCGCGTCACCATGTCCGCATAGTCGTCGCCGGGGTACGCCGCCGGGTCGTTGGAGTTGATCGCGACCACGCCGATCCCCTTCGCCGGCAGCTCGTTGCCGAGGGCGGCAATGCGGGTCTCCCAGGCCTTGACCCACGGGCAGTGGTTGCACGAGAAGATCACGAGCGTGCCCTTGGGTCCGGCCGCTTCGCTCAGGGTGACCTCCTTGCCGCTGACCGATTTCATCTTGACGGTGGTCATCGGCATCGGGTCGCCCAGCTGCAGCGCACCCGCGGCCTGGGCTGCAGCCGCCAGCACCAGAGCCGCCATCGTGACAGCGGTGAACCTGTTCGTCATAAGACGTCCCCTTTCCCTCGCCGGCGTCGCTCGGTCACGACCCCAGCAGCTTGCTCACCTTGCCGAGGAGCTTGTCGTAGGTCGCCGGCCCCTCCCAGAAGTCGCACAGCGCTCCGCTCCGGTCGTAGACGAACGTCGCCGGAAGCGAGCCCGACCAGGCGGGGTCCAACCCGTTGATGAACGGCATGTCGCTCTCGTTCTTGAGGTACGTCGTGAAGTCGACGCCCTGGCGAGCGAGGAACGAGCGCACCTGCGGGAGCTCCTTGTCGAAGTCCGCCGAGACGAGGATGAGATCGAGCCCCCGGCCGGCGAGCGTGCGGCGCAACCTGAGCAGGTCGGGGAACTCCTGCCGGCACGGCTCGCACCAGGTCGCCCACACGTTGACCAGGACGACCCGGCCGGCGGCCCCCCGGATCATCCGGCGCACGTCCGAGGCGGTGACGCGGACCACGGCCGGTTGGGCGACGGGCCGGCGCGACGTCGCGGCGGCCGGCCCTGCGCCGACGGGCGCCGCGGCAGCAGGCACGTCCCCCACGGCCGCGGATTGCCCGCGCCGGACCCGGGGCTGGCAGTCCACGAACACATACTCGCAGACCTGTCGGACCGCTTCGATCGCCCGCGCGCTGTTCAGATAGAAACCCTGGAACGGAAACGGCGTCTCGAGCCAGGGCCGGTCCAACTCGACCACATACATGCCGATCCGCAGATCCTGGATATCGACTTTGATCTTCTCTCCCATCTCAACCCCAACTCTCGAACGCAGATCCTGGTATCGCCCTGCCCCGCAGGCCTGGGCGCGGATCCGGTGGATACACCGGCCGCAACGCCAGACGTTACGACTATCGGCCGTAGCGCTCAAAGATTGAGCCCGGATTCACGCGCGGACGCCAGTACCCGGGGTGGCATGCGGTAAAGGACGTCTAGCCACCGCCGCTATCCCCGTGGACGACGCAGCGGCACAGGTCCGCCCCCTGCGCCCGGCACCCTGGATCTCACCCACCGGAACCGCCACCATGGATCACGCCCTGACGTGGATGTTGACCACCGCCATCGGAAGTCTCGCCATCGGTATCGGCGC
>NCBR01000326.1 GCA_002279285.1 Acidobacteria bacterium 37-71-11 | reverse complement strand
CGAGTTCCCGGTCGGCTCCCACCTCCACTTCGAGCTGCTGGTGCCGGGGCTCGCACCGCCGATCCTGGGCGAGGTGGAGGTCGCGCGCCACACCGACCGCCTGCGCGAGAGGGTCGAGGGGTTCGGCGGCAGGATCGTCTCGTTCGTGGGCGACGGCCAGGCGCGCCTGCACTCGCTGTTCGCCCAGCGGTAGCGCCCGGGTCCGCGTCTGGTACGCTGGAGGGGGATCCGGTTCGGCCGCCGACGGCCGGGGGGCAAGGCATGACAGGGCAAGACGACCAGATTCAGCTCCCGCCGCCCGGACGCCGGATCTATTGCAACCGCACGCTGAACATGCGGGCGATCCGCGCCATCGGCTACGACATGGACTACACGCTGGTCCACTACCACGTCGAGCCCTGGGAGCGGCAGGCGTACCGGCACCTGAAGGGGAAGCTGGCGGATTTCGGCCTGCCGGCCGCCGACCTCGAGTTCGACCCGGCGCTCGTCACGCGCGGCCTGATTATCGACGCCGAGCTGGGGAACCTCGTCAAGGCCAACCGCTTCGGGTACGTGACCCGGGCTTGCCACGGAACCGTCCCGATCGAGTTCGACCGCCAGCGCGCGATCTACGGGCGCACGCTCGTCTACCTGTCGGAGGCGCGCTACGCGTTCCTCAACACGCTGTTCTCGCTCTCGGAAGCGTGCATGTACGCGCAGCTCGTCGACCGGCTCGACGAGCGCGGGGTCTCCGGCGCACTCGGGTACGCCGATCTCCACCGGCTCGTGCGGCGGGGGATCGACGAGGCCCACCTCGAGGGCGAGCTGAAGGCGAACATCACGGCCGCGCCGGACACCTACATCGAGGGCGACCCGGAGTTGGTCCTCGCCCTGCTCGACCAGCGCGAGGCGGGCAAGCGCCTGATGATCATCACCAACTCCGACTGGGCGTACACCGACCGCATGATGAGCCACGCGCTCGGCCCGTTCCTCCCACCGGGAATCGCCTGGCGCGATCTCTTTGAGCTCGTGATCGTCTCGGCGCGCAAGCCGGAGTTCTTCACCCAGCGCATGCCGGCGTTCGAGCTGGCGACGGCGGATGGCCTCCTGCGGCCCTGTCCCTCCGGCATCAAGAAACCCGGGGTGTACATCGGCGGCGACGCCGCCCAGGTCGAACAGTACCTCGGGGTCGTGGGCGAGGAGATCCTGTACGTCGGCGACCACATCTTCGTCGACGTGCACGTGTCGAAAGCGGTGCTGCGCTGGCGCACCGCGCTCATCCTGCGCGAGCTCGAGAGCGAGATGGCGGCGCTCGAGGCTTTCCGCCCGCAGCAGATCGAGCTGGCCCGCATGATGGAGGAGAAGGTCCGCCTCGAGTTCGCCTATTCGCAGGCAAGGCTGCACCTCCAGCGGCGCCAGAACGGGTACGGCCCACAGGTCGAGGCGGCGCCCCAGAAATTGCGCGAGACGATGGCCGAGCTGCGCGCCCGCCTCGTCGCCCTCGACGAGCGCATCGCGCCGATCGCCAGGGCCAGCGGCGAGATCCTCAACCGCCGGTGGGGGCTGCTGATGCGAGCCGGCAACGACAAGAGCCACCTGGCGCGCCAGGTCGAGCGCTACGCCGACATCTACACCTCGCGCGTGAGCAATTTCCTGTACGAGACGCCGTTCACCTACTTGCGGGCGCCGCGCGGCAGCCTGCCGCACGACGATGCGCCGGCGCTCGAATGACGGCCTTGGCCCCGGCGCGGCGCGGGACGGCGGAGGGATGAGGTGAGGCGATGAGCGTGCTCTTCTCGCAAATGAAGCTGCGTGGTGTGACCTTCTGCAACCGGGTGTTCGTGTCGCCGATGTGCCAGTACTCGAGTACCGAGGGCGGCGTCACCGACTGGCACCTCGTCCACCTCGGCAGCCGCGCGGTCGGCGGCGCCGGGCTCGTGCTGACCGAGGCCACGGCCGTTTCCCCCCAGGGGCGGATCTCGCCCGGCGACGCCGGGATCTGGTCGGACGAGCTGGCACAGCGCTTCGCCCCCATCGTGGCGTTCATCAGGTCGCAAGGGGCGGCGGCCGGCATTCAGCTCGGGCACGCGGGGCGCAAGGCTTCAACCGCTGTGCCGTGGCTGGGTGGCGGGACGCTGGGGTCCGCGGCGGGCGGCTGGCGGCCGCTCGCGCCCAGCGCCGTGCCGTTCGCCGACGGCGGCGCGGCTCCGGCCGCGATGACCGCGGCCGACCTGGAGTCGGTGCGCGAGCAGTTCGTCGCCGCGGCCCGGCGCGCGGCGGCGGCCGGCTTCGACGTCGTCGAGCTGCACGCGGCGCACGGGTACCTCCTGCACGAGTTCCTCTCTCCGCTGTCCAACCGCCGTGACGACGGCTACGGGGGCAACCGCGAGCAGCGCATGCGCT
>NCBR01000325.1 GCA_002279285.1 Acidobacteria bacterium 37-71-11 | reverse complement strand
CCGGGACGGAGATGTCCACCTCCGCCGGCCCCTGCGTGATCGACTGCGAGAGGTAGACCTCGGCCTCGGTCTTGCTCGAGGTGTTGTTGCCGCAGCCGGCGATGCCGAACACCGCGACGGCGAGGAGCACGAAGAGCACGAGCCGGTTCGATGTCATGGCTTCCCCCTAGTACTTGATGATCCGTGGCGTGATGAAGATGAGCAGCTCGTCGTGCTTCGTGTCCATGGAGTGGTTGCGGAAGAGCGCACCGATGATCGGGATCTTGCTCAGCCCGGGAATGCCGTTGGTCTGGTCGTTGTCGGTGAGCTGGTAGATGCCGCCGATCACGGTCGTACCGCCGTCGCGGACCATCACGCGCGTCTTGGCGTCGCGGGTCGAGATCGGGGCGTTGGTGCCGCCCTGCAGGTTGATGCCCGACAGCGGCTCGCGCTTCTTGAGGTCGATGTCGAGGAGCACCGTGCCTTCGGCGGTGATCTGCGGGGTCACGTCGAGCGAGAGGGTGGCGTCGATGTACTGCACGGTCACGGTGTTGTTCGCCACCGTCTGGATCGGGATCATGATGCCGCTCTGGATGTGCGCCTTCTCGTTGTTCTGCGCGGTCACCTTGGGCGAGGAGACGACCTTCACGAGGCCGTTGGACTCCGCGGCCTGGAGGGCGAAGTTGAGGTTGAACGCGTCGAGGGCGTCCGCGAACCCCACGCTGATGATGCCGTTGTAGGGCTGCCCGAGGACGACCTGGCCGCTGCTCGTGATGCTGTTGGGGAACTTGAGGCCGGTCGTCGTGCCGTGCGCAGCGTCGGCCGCCGCGTTGTACCCCCACACGGTGCCGATCGCCTGCGAGAACGTCCGCGTCGTCTCCACGATCCTCGCCTCGATGACGACCTGCGGATTGGGCTGGTCGAGCGAGTCGATCAGCGCGAGGATCCCCTCGATCTTGTCGGTGGCGTCGCGGATGATCAGGGTGTTGGTGCGATCGTCGACCACCACCGAGCCGCGGTCGGAGAGGATGAAGCCCTGCGAGGTCAGCAGGCTCTTGACCGCGGCGGCCTTGGCGTACGACAGCGTCTTGGTGACGGTGCGCATCGGCCGCGCGTTCTCGGACTCCTTGCGGAACGCCGCCTGCTGCGCCTTCTCCTGCGTCAGGCGGTCGATCCTGGCGACGCGGAGCACGTTGTTCTCGACGACGTAGGAGAGCCGGTTGATGCGCAGGATGATGTCGAGGCACTGGTCCCACGGCACGTTCTCGAGGTTGACGGTGACCGAACCCGACACGTCGGGGTCGACCACGACGTTCAGCCCGGTGATCTTCGCGAAGGTGCGGAGGACGTCCTTGATGTCGGCGTCCTTCAGCTCGAGCGAGATCGGTTCGCCGGTGAAGCGCTTCTCCTGGCTCTCGACCTCGTGCGTACCGGTGAAGACCGTCGTCGGCGGCGCCGCCTGCTCGGCCATCGCGGCCGGGGTGGTGGTCCACGGCGAGTCGGCGGGGGCGGGCGCGGCCTCGGCCGCGGCCGGAGGCGCCGTCAGCGAGCCGGCGGCGGCAGGCGCCGGCGGGACCGGTTCGTCCTTGATCTTGACCGGGGTCTGCGGGACCGGCGCGGCTTCGACAGGCGCGGCGGCGGGCGCAGGCGGCGCCGGGACGGGCGCGGCCTCGGTGGTCGCCGGCTGCGGCGCGGCCGGCGCCGGGACCGGCGCGGGTTCCGCCGCTGCCGGCGCGGGCGCCGGTTCGGCCTTCGTCACCGCGGGTTCGGCCGTGGCCGCAACCGGTTCCGTCGTGGCAACCGCGGGCGCGATCGCGACGGGTGCGGGCTCCGCCTGGACGGGCGCGGGAGCGGCGACGGCTGCCGGCTGCGGCGCCGGCGGCATCACCGGCGCGGCCGCCGCGACGACCTCGGGCGCGGCGGCGGCAGGCGCACCGCCCAGCCGGAGCATGGCGCCATGCGCCGTGGGCTCGAGGTGGTACGGCAACGCCTTGTCGAGGTCGATGGCGATCCGCACGACGGGTTCGGGCGCGATGGCGTGCTGTGCCACGCGCACGCGCTGCACGCCGGCGGCGCCGACCGGCTGGACGCGCCGCGCCACCCGGTTGACGACGCCCGGGAGGTCGATGACGACGCGCGGCGGGTTGCCGAGAGTGAAGGTCTTGCCCACGAGCGGGCCCTTGCCGGTCAACTGCACCGACACGCCGGTGCTGTCGGCCACCGCCACGACGTCGTCGAGCTCGCCGGACCGCGCGGCCGGTTCGGCCTGCGCGGCCCGTGCGATCCGCAGCTCCACGCCGGAGGGGAGCGCAGCCACCGTGACGCGCGCGGCAGGATCGGACTCGATCCGCAGCCGGGCCCAGTGCTTGTCGCCCTCGTCCACCGCCGCGAGCGTGGCGCGCGTGAGG
>NCBR01000324.1 GCA_002279285.1 Acidobacteria bacterium 37-71-11 | reverse complement strand
GCGCGGCTCGCTCGCCAGCCCGGAGGGTGAGAAGCGGCTCAACGAGATCATGGAGAACATCCGCCAGCTCACGGCCTCGGTCCGCGACCTCGTGCAGGCCAACCGCACCAACGTCGATGCCACGATGGCCAATATGCGGGCGTTCTCCGATTCACTGAAGACCGAGCTCCCCCGTCTCGCAGACAAGCTCGCCACCTTTGCCGATCACCTCGACGCCCTGGTGGCCGAGAACCGCGGCAACGTCGACGCTTCGATCGCCAACGTCAAGCAGGTCACGGCGGAGATGCGGGTCACGGTGGACAACATCAACAAGATCACCGGGAAGATCGCCTCTGGGCAGGGCTCGGTCGGCAAGCTGATCAACGACGACGCCACGGTCGACAACCTCAACTCGACGTTGACCTCGGCCCGCGGCGCCGCCGACTCGCTGAAGAACACGCTCGGGCGGGCCGAGCGCTGGCACCTCGACATGAACATGCGCACCGAGGCACTGCCAGGCCTGACCAAGAACCGCGCCCTCGGCGTCCTCTATAACTCGCGCAGCGCGTTCGGGCTCGACCTGCACACCACGCCTCACAGGTTCTACCGCCTCGAGCTCGTGGACTCGCCCGTGGGACGGATCAACAACTACACCCAGACGATAACGGCGATCAATCCTGACGGCACGTCGCACTCGGTGGTGCTGGAGACGCAGCGGGTCTCCGACACCAACACCGTCAACGCCCAGGTCGGGTTCGAATACCACGACTACACCTTCCGGGCCGGGTTGTTCGAGTCGCGCGGCGGGGTCGGCGTGGACCGGGCGCTCCTCGACCACCGGCTGAACCTGACGCTCGAGGCGTACGACTTCAACCGCGTCGTCAAACCGCCGCACATCCGCTTCGAGACGCGTTACTTCCTCACCCGCAACCTGTTCGCCTACGCAGGGCTGGACGATCCGGTGTGGTCGCAGGTGCGGTCGGTGCTGTTCGGCGGGGGCATCACCTGGCGAGACGAGGACATCAAGTACCTGCTCGGTACGGTTTCGTCCATGGGGTCAGGCAAGTAGCCGTGGGACGCGAGCCCGCCGTCTTCGAGTGCACCGCGTGCGGGCAGCGCTCGCAGAAGTGGATGGGCCGGTGTCCGGGCTGCGGCGGCTGGAACACCTTCGAGCAGGTCCCCGGGGAACTGCGCCAGCAGCCCCGTGCCCGCGGCGCGGCGGTGGAGCCGGTCCCGCTCTCGGCCGCCGAGCTTTCCGACGCGCCCCGGGTGGCCACCGGCATCGCCGGTCTCGATCGGGTCCTCGGCGGCGGGCTGGTCCCGGGCAGCGTCGTCCTCGTGGCCGGCGAACCGGGCGTCGGGAAGTCAACCCTGCTCCTGCAGGCGGCGGCGCGGCGGCCGGATTTGGGCCGCGTCCTTTACGTTAGCGCCGAGGAATCGGCGCAGCAGGTCGCGCTGCGCGCCCATCGCCTCGGGTGCGTGCGGGACACCGTCCTCCTCCTCGCCGAGCCGTCGGTCGAGGCGGCCGTCGCAGCCGCGCGCCAGCTGCGGCCGGCGCTCGTGATCGTGGACTCGGTGCAGACGATGTATTCGGAGCGCGTGCCGGCGGTCTCCGGTAGCGTGACTCAGGTCCGCGAGGTCGCCGGCCAACTCCTCGAACTCGCCAAGCGCGACGGGCCTCCCGTGATCCTCGTCGGCCACGTGACAAAGGAGGGCATGGTCGCCGGCCCGAAGGCGCTCGAGCACCTGGTCGATGCGGTGCTCGAGTTCTCCGGCAGCGCCAACCATCCGCACCGGATTCTGCGCTCGACGAAGAACCGGTTCGGGTCGGCGCTCGAACTCGCGTTGTTCGCGATGAGCGACACCGGCCTCGAGGAGATCGTCAGCCCCTCCGCCGTCCTGCTCGCGGACCGGCGGCCCGGGGCGCCCGGCTCCGCCGTGGCGGTCGTGCTCGAGGGCTCGACCCCCCTCCTGGTCGAGGTCCAGGCGCTCGTTTCGCGCTCCGCTCTGGCCAACCCGCGACGCGTGGCGCAGGGCGTCGACCCCGGACGTCTCGCGCTCCTGCTCGCGGTGCTCGAGAAGCGGGCCGGCGGACGGTTCGGCGACCGTGACGTCTTCGTCAACCTCGTCGGCGGTGTCAGCGTCGAGGAGCCTGCGCTCGACGTCGCGGTCGCGGCCGCCGTGATCTCCTCCGCGGCGGACCGTCCCCTCCCCGACGACCTGGCGTTCTTCGGCGAGGTCGGACTGCTCGGCGAGATCCGGGCGGTCAGCCGCCCCGCCGAACGGTTGCGGGAGGCGCGCGCCCTCGGGTTCACACGCTGCGCCGTCCCCGCGTCGGTGCAACCCGCCGGCGACAGCGAGATCTCGCTCCTCCCCCTCGGCGACGTTCGCGAGCTCGGCCGCCTGCTG
>NCBR01000323.1 GCA_002279285.1 Acidobacteria bacterium 37-71-11 | reverse complement strand
GCGCGATGCGCGCGACGTGCTCGGGGGTCGAGACGCCGAACCCGACCGCCACCCGGGTCTTGGTCAGCTTGCGGACCAGCCGCACCTGCTCCTCGAGCCCCTCCTCGAGCGCGGCGCGGGCGCCGGTGACGCCGGCGCGGGCGACGAAGTAGACGAAGCTCCCGGCGAGCTTCCGCACCGCCTTGACGCGCTCGCGCGTCGAGGTCGGCGCCAGCAGCAGCACGAGCTCGACCCCCACCCGCCGCAGCGCCTCGTGCGCCGGCATGGCCTCCTCTACCGGAACGTCGGTGAACAGCACCCCGTCCACGCCGGCGGCCGCGGCATCGACCGCGAACCGGGCAAGTCCGTAGGCGTGCACCGGGTTGAAGTACGAAAACAGCACGACCGGCAACTCGCTCGAGAAGCGCAGCTCGCGCACGAGGCCGAGCACGCCGGTGAGCGACGTGCCCTGGGCGAGCGCCCGCTCGGCGGCGCGCTGGTTGGTCGGGCCGTCGGCGATCGGGTCGGTGAACGGCACTCCCAATTCGAGGATGTCGGCGCCGGCGCGCTCGAGGGCGCGCGCCAGGACGACCGTGCGGGCCGGCGCGGGATCGCCCGCGGTGATGTAGGGGATGAACGCGGCCCGCCGTGCCTTGCGCGCCCGGAGGAACGCCTTCTCGATCCGGCCGCTCATAGCTTCACCCCCTCGAGTCTCGCGACTTCGACGACGTCCTTGTCGCCGCGGCCCGAGAGGTTGACGAGGACCGCCTGACCGCTGCCCATGCGCGGGGCGACGCGGGCGACGTAGGCGACCGCGTGAGCGGTCTCGAGCGCCGGCACGATCCCCTCGAGCTCCGAGAGCAGGTGGAACGCGTCCAGCGCCTCGCGGTCCTCGACCCGCACGTACGACACGCGGCGGGAGTCGTGCCAGAAGGCGTGCTCGGGACCGACCGCGGGGTAGTCGAGGCCGGCCGACACCGAGTGCGTCGGGACGACCTGGCCGTCCTGGTCCTGGAGGACGTAGCTGCGCGTCCCGTGCAGGACGCCCGGGGAGCCGCCGGCGAAGCGCGCCGCGTGCTCGCCCAGGCGCGTGCCGCGGCCGCCGGCCTCCACCCCGACCAGCTCGACCTGCCGGTGCGGGACGAACGCCGAGAAGATCCCGGCGGCGTTCGAGCCGCCGCCGACGCACGCCACCACCAGGTCCGGCAGCGCGCGGTGCTGCGAGCGGATCTGCAACAACGCCTCGCTCCCGATCACGGACTGGAACTCGCGCACCATCAGCGGGTACGGGTGCGGCCCGAGCACCGAGCCGAGGACGTAGTGCGTGGTCGCGACGTTGGTCACCCAGTCCCGCAGCGACTCGTTGATCGCGTCCTTGAGCGTGCGCGCCCCCGCGTCCACGCCGACGACCTCGGCGCCGAGCAGCTTCATCCGGTAGACGTTGAGCGCCTGGCGGCGCTCGTCCTCGGTCCCCATGTAGACCCGGCACCGCAGCCCGAACAGGGCGGCGGCGGTGGCGACGGCGACACCGTGCTGGCCGGCGCCGGTCTCGGCGATCACGCGCACTTTCCCCATTCGCCGCGCCAGCAGGCACTGGCCGACGGCGTTGTTGATCTTGTGGGCGCCGGTGTGGCAGAGGTCCTCGCGCTTGAGGAAGAC
This sequence comes from Acidobacteria bacterium 37-71-11, assembly GCA_002279285.1. GTDB lineage: Bacteria > Acidobacteriota > Thermoanaerobaculia > Thermoanaerobaculales > Thermoanaerobaculaceae > RBG-13-68-16. Next base: position 761 of record NCBR01000323.1, on the reverse strand, counting down.
CTGCGCCCCCCCGAGGTGCTGGGTGAGCCGCGCCGCGCGCGAGATCGGAGTGGGGCGGCCGCAGTACGTCGCGAGCAGGCCGGCGAGCTCGCGCCGGAAGGCGCGGTCGCGCCGCGCCTCCTGCCAGGCGGCGGTCAGCTCGGCGAGAGGCGCCATCAGCGTCTCCGGCACGAAGCGCCCGCCGTACGGCCCGAAGTATCCACGGCTGTCAGGTACCGGCTTCATCGTCCCCCCCGTGCCCCGCGCGGCGCACCGTACCACCTTCGCCGGCGGGAAGACCCGCCGTCGGATCGCTGCCGGCTCCACGCGCGGCCGCCACGAACGCCCGCATCTTCGCGGCGTCCTTTCGCCCGACGGCGGCCTCGACGCCGCTCGCGACATCGACGCCCGCCGGGCGGGCCCGTTCCACGGCCTCTGCGACGTTCTCCGGGTCGAGGCCGCCGGCCAACCAGAACGCGAGGTCCGCCGGCGCGCCCGCCAGCACGTCCCAGTCGAACGTCCGGCCGGTGCCGCCGCCCGAGGCGGAGGCGGTGTCGAACAGGATCCGGGCGACCCGTGCGTAGCGCGCCACGCCGTCCCAGTCCACGGCGCCGGACACGGAGACGGCCTTGATGACGCGCTCCGGGCCTCCGAGGGCCGCGCACGCCTCCGGCGGCTCGTCGCCGTGGAGCTGCACGAGGTCGAGGTTGGCCTCCTCCCGCGCCCGGGCGACGGCCTCGACGCCGAAGTTGCGGAAGACGCCGACCTTCCTCGCGCCCTCG
>NCBR01000119.1 GCA_002279285.1 Acidobacteria bacterium 37-71-11 | reverse complement strand
GCGGGCAAACCGGCGCTCGTGACCGCGGCGCACGTCAAGCCCGGCGCTGTCGTGATCGACGTCGGCATCAACCGCGTCGAGGACGCGGCGCTGGTGGCCCGCCTCTACCCCGGCAACGAGGAGCGGCAGGGGCAGCTCGCGAAGCGCGGGTACACCCTCGTCGGCGACGTGGACTTCACCGCGGTCGCGGAGGTGGCCGGGGCGATCACGCCGGTGCCCGGCGGCGTCGGGCCGCTCACGATCGTGGGCCTGCTGCAGAACACCGTGACCGCCGCGCGCCGGCGCCGGGGGCTGTAGCGTGCTCCGGGTCGGGTTCACCGGCGGGATGGCGAGCGGCAAGAGCGCGCTTGCCGCGCTGTTGGGGCGGCTCGGCGCCGCGGTGTGCGACGCGGACGAGATCGTTGGCGAGCTGTACCGGCCGGGCGGTGCGGGCGCGAAAGCGGTCGAGCGCCTGTTCGGCCGCGCAGTCCTTGCCGAGAATGGCGGCGTGGACCGCGAACGGCTGGCGGCCGTGGCGCTCCCCGACCCAGTGGCGAGGCGCCGGCTCGAGGCGGCGGTCCACCCGCTGGTGCGGGCGGGGGTCGCGGAGTGGTTGCGAGGGCTCGCGCGAGCCGGGCCGCCGCCGCAGGTCGCCGTGGTGGAGGCGGCGCTGCTGGTCGAGACCGGGACGTTTGCCGACTACGACAGGCTCGTGGTCGTCGCCGCTCCGGAGGCGACGCGACTGGCGCGGGCGGTCGCCAAGGGGTGGCCCGAGGCGAGGTTCAGGCGGGTCGCGGCGGCGCAGGCCGCGGACGAAGCTCGCGAGGCCGTCGCGGACTACGTCGTGCGCAACGACGCCGGCCTGCCGGCGCTCGCGGCCGCCGCCGAACGGCTGTGGGCGCTCCTCGTCGAGGACGCCCGCCGCCTCGAGGAAGGCGCTCCGCTGCCGCCCCGCCGCCTCACCATCTGACGCCGGCCGCCAGTCTCTCCCGTTGTCCGTGTGGGGCGCGCGCGCCGCGCGCGCTGTCTCTCGTCTTCCGAGAATGACGACCGCGCGCCCGGCGGTCGCGCCCCACATTGAGAGAAGCAAGGTCTTGCTTTGTCCGTGTGGGGCGCGCGCGCCGCGCGCGCTTCTTCTTGCCCTCCGAAATACGACGACAGCGCGCCCGGCGGTCGCGCCCCACATTGAGACGGGTCTTGCGTTGCTTGTGTGGGGCGCGCGCGCCGCGCGCGCTTCTTCTTGCCCTCCGAAATACGACGACAGCGCGCCCGGCGGTCGCGCCCCACATTCACAATTCAAACGGTCAACTCGCAGCGCATCAACGGGTCAGGTCGCGGCGCAGGGCGGCGAGCGCGAGGGAGCGGTGGGAGCGCGCGTTCTTCTCGCCGGGGGGCATCTCCGCGTAGCTTCGCCCGCCGCCCCACTCCGGGAGGAACACGACGTCCCAGCCGAAGCCGCTGGCGCCGGCCGGCTCGCGCGCGATCGTCCCGGCGACCTCCCCGACCCCCAGCCACTCGCGCGCGCCGTCCCACGCCACGGCGGCGCAGCGCGCCCGTGCGCCGCGGTCGGCGAAGCCGTCGAGCATGCGGGCGATCGCGGCCGGTCCCGCGGCTTCGAGCAGCCAGCGGATCAGCGGCCCAGGGAACCCGCCGAGCGCCGCGAGTTCGAGCGAGGTGTCCTCGACGAGGACCGGCCGCCCGAGCAACTCGAAAGCGGCGCGGGCCTTCTCCCGCGCCACCGCCACGACGTCGAGGCCCTGGGGTTCGGCGAGGTCGAGGGCAATGCGCTCGAGCGCCATCCCGAGGATCGCTTCGGCCTCGCGGTGCTTGTGCGGGCTCGAGGTGACGAACGCGAGCGACTCGAACGGGCTCATTCGCCGACGCCGGTGATCTCCTCGGTCATGAGGCGGAACACCGGGAGTTTGCCCTGCAGGCCGCGCAGCTGCACGTTGCCGAGGTGCTCGGTGGGGAAGAGGTGGGCGACCCCGCGCTGGGTCGCGGCGCCGAGCACGATCTGGCCGGCTTGCGCGACGATTTCCTCGAGGCGCGCGGCCACGTTGACGGTGTTGCCGAGCACGGTGTAGTCCACGCGGGTCGCGGAGCCGATCTCGCCGACAACGACGAGGCCGGAGTTGATCGCCATGCGCACCTCGACCACGTCGAGGCCGGCGAGCACGCGCTCGCGGTTCCAGGCCTTCAAGCGGCGGCGTAAGGCGAGAGCGGCCAGCACCGCCCGCTCGGCGTGGTCGGCCTGCTCGAGCGGGGCGCCGAAGAACGCCATCGCGGCATCGCCGATGAACTTGTCGAGCGTGCCGCCGAACTCGAACACCGCGTCCGACGCCAGGGTGAAGAACTCGCCCAGGAAGCGCGCGACGTCCGGGGGGTCCATCCCCTCGCAGCGGGTGGTGAACCCCACCAGGTCCGCGAACAGCACGGAGACCTCGCGGGTCTCGTGCCGCTCGGCGTCGGCGGCGTCACGGTGGCGCCCGACGATCGCCTCGACCACCGCGGGGGAGTGGTAGCGCTCGAGCCGCTCGCGCGCCCGCCGCGCCTCGCGGATGTGGTCGTTGAGGCGGGCGCGGTCGATGGCGACCGCGGCGTAGTTGGCCAGAGCGGTGAGCAGGTCCAGGTTCTCGGCGGTGAAGCTCCCGGTCGCAAGCGGGGTGTCCACGAAGAGTACGCCGATCACGCTGTCGCGGTGCCACAGCGGCGCGCACATCGCCGAGCGGATCTGGTGCATGCGGACGGAGAGGCCGGCCGCGAAGCGCTCGTCCGACTGCGCGTCCGAGGTCAGCACGGCGACCTTCTGGCGGCTCACGAGGTCGAGGATCGTCTGCGACACCGGCGCCTCGGGCAGCGCGGCGCCGCCCCGGGAGCGGGCGATGCGCAGCTCGGCCTGACCCTCGGGGTTGAAGAGCAGGATGTAGGCGCGCTCGGCCGGCAACTGGGCGAAGACGGCCTCCATGACCTTGACGAGCACCGGCTCGAGCTCCTCCACCTCGAGCAGGGTGCGCGCGACCTGCGCGAGCGCCTCGAGCACGCGCTCGCGCGAGGTGGCGCCCGCGCCCTTCTTGGCCTGCTCCGGCTCGAGCGCGAAGTCCTCGCGGAACTCCTCCAGGGTGCGCAGGAACGTCGAGGAGCTGGCGGAAAGGCCGGCCGCGGAGTCGCCGCGGTTGAACGAGAGCGTGAAGTTGCCGACCTGGAGCTGGTCGCCCTCGGTCAGCATGGCGTCGGTGGCGTAGCGGTCGTTGACCTTGACCCCGTTGGTGGAGCCGAGGTCCACGATCCACCAGGTGTCGCCCCGCTGCTCCACCCGGGCGTGGTGGCGCGAGACCGAGAAGTCCTTGAGCACCAGCTGGTTGTCGGAGGCGCGGCCGATCCCGGAAGGCGAGGTGACGAGACGCAGCCGCCGTGGCACGTCGCCTTCGGTCCATCTCAGCTCGGGCATGGGCGCATTGTAGCGCGAAGCGGCCGGCGGCGTCCCGCCGGTGCTGCGCGGCGCGGGAACGAAGCCGCATGCCGGCCGCGTTGTGGGCGTGCTGGGCTGCGGCGTAGAATCCACAGCGGCTGTGGTTTGCGCACGGTCAAGGGGGCCATGTGGCGAAAATCCAACAGAATCGCGGGCTCAGCGCAAGGCGCTGGAAGGCTGATGGCGCGCTCGCCTGCGGCCGGCGGCGGAACGCGGCGGCCACCCTGGCGGTGGGGTTGAGTGCGGCGCTGGGCCTGTTCGCGGTTTCCTGCGGGCGGGGGCATGGGGTACCAACCTCTCCGAACGCGCCCGTCGTGCTGATCTCGATCGACACCCTGCGCGCCGACCACCTGCCGGCGTACGGCTACACGAAGATCCGCACGCCGTTCATCGACGCCTTGGCCAAGGATTCCTGGCTGTTCGAGAACGCCTACACCCCGTGTCCGATGACCCTCCCCGCACACACCACCATGCTGACCGGCGAGTTGCCCCCCGAGCACGGGGTGCGCAACAACGTCGGGTTCGTTTTCGACGGCCGCGCCCACCCGAGCCTTCCCCTGCTCCTGAAAGCGCACGGCTATGCGACGGGGGCCGCGGTCTCCTCGTACGTGCTGCGGTCGGACACCGGCCTCGGGCCGCTGTTCGACTACTACGAGGACTCGACCGAGGCGGCGCCGGGAATGGCGCCGGTGCACTACCGCCGCACCGGGGACAAGACCGAGGCGGTGGCGAAGGAGTGGATCGCGAAGCACGCCGGCCAGCCGTTCTTCTTCTTCTTCCACATCTACGAGCCACACCTGCCGTACAACCCGCCCGAGCCGTTCCTGAGCCTGTACGGCAAGACCTACGACGGCGCGATCGCGTCGGCGGACGCGATCATCGGCACGTTCCTCGACGACCTGAAGCGGCTCGGCGTCTACGATCGGGCGATGGTGGTCTTAGTCGGCGACCACGGCGAGGGCCTCGGCGACCACGGCGAGGAACAGCACTCGATCCTGCTCTACCGCGAGGCGATCCACGTCCCGATGATCATCAAGCTCCCCGGCGAGTTCGGGGCCGGCCGGCGGATCGCATGGCCGGCGCAGCTCTCCGACATCGTGCCGACCGTGACGTCGGTGCTCGGCATCAAGACCCCCAAGGAAGTGAGTGGGTCGTCGCTGGTGACCATGGACCCCAAGGTCGGGGCGCAGCGTGTTCTCTACAGCGAGACGCTCTACCCCAGGCTCCAGCTCGGCTGGAGCGACCTCCACAGCACTCTCGACGCCCGCTACCAGTACATCCAGAGCCCGCGCCCGGAGCTGTACGACATGGTCGCCGATCCGGCCGAGAAGCACGACCTCATCGGCAGCCGCGCCGCCGACGCCGCGCGCCTCGCCGCCGACCTGCAGAAGTTCCCGCAGGGGAGCGACAAGCCTGCCGCCGTGGACGAGGAGACGCTGCGGCGCCTCGCCGCCCTCGGGTACATCGGCGGGCTGCGCGACACCGCGGCCTCGGCGTCGCTGCCGAACCCGGTGGACAACCTGCAGTACCTGCAGCGCATGCAGGACGGGTGGCGGCTCGCCGACGAGAAGCAGTTCCCGCAGGCGATCGCGGCGCTGCGCGCGATCCTCAAGGACAACCCCGGGATGGTGGACGTGTGGCTCAAGCTCGGCGAGGTGCTCACCAATGCCGGTCTCGACGAGCAGGCGGTGGCGGCGTACCGGGACGCGATGCAGCGCTCGCCGATCTTCCTCCCCGACGTCTCCGTCTCGCTCGGCTACGTCGAGCTGAACCTCAAGCGCCTGCCCGAGGCCGAGGCCGCGGCCCGGCGCGCGCTCAAGGACGTCCCGACGAAGGCACACGAACTGCTCGCCCGCGTCGCCCTCGCCCGCGGCGACTTCGCCGCGGCGACCGAGGAGGCCCGGGCCGCCGCTGCGGAGCGCAACCCGCAGCCGCCGGCGTTGCTGGTGATGGCCGAGGTGCAGCTGGGCGAGGGAAAGCCGGCCGACGCCCTGGGGACGATCGAACGGGCGGCGCAGCGGGCGAACGAGCTGCGTTTCCCCGAGGTCTACAACCTCGAGTACCTGCGCGGCGACGCCCTCGCCCGGCTGAACCGCGTCGCCGAGGCCGAGGCGGCGTTCCGGCGGGAGATCGCGGCGTTCCCGTCGCACTCGCGGGCCTACGCCAACCTGGCCGTCATCCGCTTCATCCAGGGCGACCGGGCGGGGGTCGCGCAGCTGATGGACGAGATGGCGCGCGCCAACCCGACCGGGCAGACGTACCTGCTCGCCGCGACGACGTTCGCCTCGCTCGGGGAGACCGGCGAGGCCGCCGCCTGGCGGCGCCGGGCCGAGAGCGCGGACGCCGGAGCCGGGCTGCGATAGCCTGCGCGGGCCGTCGTCAGGGCGGCCCGGCCGGTGCGGCCAGCGCCCGCTCGAGGTTGGCGCGCGCCATCCAGTAGTCGGGTTTGAGGCGCAGCGCCTCGCGGAACTCCTCCACCGCCTGCGCCCGTCGCCCCTGGCGGATCAGGGCGACGCCGAGGCCGTTGTGCGCCAGGTAGCCGTCCGGCGACGGATAGCGGAGCGCCTCCCGATACGTTGCGGCCGCGTCCTCGTACCGCCCCGCCTTGGTGTAGACCGTCCCGAGGTTGACCAGCACGGTGGGGTCCGACGGGTCCACCGCGAGGGCGGATCGCAACTCGGACGCCGCCTCGTCGAAGCGGCCGCGGTCCTCGTCGACCTTGGCCAGGTTCAGGAGGGCCGGCACGTTGTCGGGCTTCAGGCGCAGCGACGCCTGGAAGTGGTCGATCGCGTCGGCGACCCTGCCTTCGCGGTAGAGCAGGAAGCCGTAGTTGGTGTGGCACATGAAGCAGCCGGGGTTCTTGGCCAGGGTGTCCCGCCAGAGGGTCTCGGCGCTTGCGAACTCCTGGGCGTGGCGGAAGGTGAGCACCCCGAGCAGCCCCAACACGGCCACGCCGGCGGCGGCGGCCGCGCGCCGGAGCGCGACCGCGCGTCCGGCGAGGGTGGCGATCCCGCCCGCCGCGCACGCCGCCGCAACCGCCACGGCCTGATAGGCGAAGTGGTCGGCGACGTAGGAGTAGCGCATCGCATACACGTTGAAGAACCCCATCGCCGGGACGAGCACACCGCCGAAGAGAAGAATGCCGGCGAGCGGCCCACGGCCGAGCCTGCCGCGCAGCGCCCAGGCCACCGCGAGCACGACCAGCGCCGCCAGCGCGGGCAGCCACTGGCGCACGGCGGCCGGGTCGATCGTCCAGCGCGGGTAGATGAACGCGAGGTCGGCGGGCCAGACGAGCTTCCCGGCGTAGAACGCCACCGTCCGGCCGGCGAGGACGAAGCGGCCGGCCAGGGGCAGCGCCCACTCCGTGCCGCTGGCGCGAACCATGGTCTTCTCCAACCACGCGGTGTTGAGCGCGAGGGCGGTGCCGACGGCGAAGAACGGCAGCAGCGGGCGCACGTCGGGACCGCGCAGGCGGCCGCTTTGCCACCAGGCGAGGACGAGCAGCACGGCGGGGAGGAGGGCGGCGGTGGTCTTGGCGAGGAGTGCGAAGGCAAACAGCGCGAGCGCGCCGGCGTAGAGCGCACCCGGGCGGCGGTGCCACGGCAGGTTGGGCTCCCGGCTGCGGCGCGCGCGCCGGTCCGCGGCCGCCGCGCGGCGCTCCGACCAGACGAGGTACGCGAGCGCGGCGAGGAGAGAGAGCAGCAGGGAGAGGGTGTTCTTGCGCTCGGTGACCCAGGCCACGGACTCGACGCACACTGCTCGTTGGCGCGCGGGTCGGCCCAGATCGCGTGCAGCCCCGCGGCCCCGTCGAGGGTGCGGTTGTGGGTGACGTAGGTGTCGTCGTTCCAGACGAAGCCGGCCCGCAGGACGGGCAGGTAGGCGACGAAAACGGCGGCCACCAGGAGCGCCGCGAGCCCGAACGAGACCGGCCGTTTCACCGGCAAACGATAGCATCTCCCTGCCGGCGCGGCGCCCGCGGACGGCCCGCGGAGAGTCAGATCGGGCGGGGGAAAAAAGGCCCCGGTCCGAAGACCGGGGCCGTGAACTTCGAGCGTGAAGCGGTTAGAAGCGGACGCCGAACGAGACCACGAAGGTACGCGCGGTCTGGAAGTCGGTCGGCGCCAGCGGCTTGCCGAACGTCGGCGCCTTCTGCCAGTTGCCGCAGTGAGGCGTGGTCGCGCCCTGGGGGCACTCGACCGGCGCGGCCGTGGTGAACGGGTTGAAGTTGTCGAGATAGCTCTTGTTCTTGCTGGTGTAGACGGACGTGTTGACGTTGGTCACGCCGTGCTCGTTGAACACGTTGGTGACGCGCGGCTCGACGTAGAACTGCAGGTCGGTGCCGAGCGCCGGAAGCACGAACGCGTAGTTGAAGGAAAGGTCGGTGCGGCTGATGCTGTCGGTCGTGTACTTCGCGCGGTTGCTGAAGTAGTAGGTCACGCTGCTCGGCGGGGAGAGGTAGCCGGGGTTGGTGACGTACCTCCGGTCGTCGATGCCGCCGACGGCGCCGTACGGAGTCCCCGAGGAGTACGTCTCGAGAGCGCTGACCGACAGCCGGTTGTGCTTGGTATTGAAGAGGTCCCAGACGCCCCAGACGCGGGCGCGGTGGCGCTGGTCGCCGGAGAGGTACCCCGTGGGGTTGTACCACTTCTCCTGCTTGTACTCGGGGTAGGTGAGG
>NCBR01000322.1 GCA_002279285.1 Acidobacteria bacterium 37-71-11 | reverse complement strand
CACCTCCTCCACCACCCGGCGGAGTTCCCCGATCCACCGCTCGCTGGCATGAGTCAACATGTCCGGTCTCGGGATCTCGCCGGTGAGGGTCACGACGCCGTTGGACGCCGCCACCTCCAGATCAAGGCCGCGGCTGGCCGGCTGGACCGCCAGTGCGGCACGGACGCGGCAGGCGAGAGCGAAGTCGCGAAGACGGATGCGAGCCGCGTCGTCGATGACGAACTCGGGTCTCTGCGCCATCGTCACCACCACGGCGCACGCCGACTCGATCGACGTCTTCTCCAGGTTGACGACCAGGTCGTACAGGCGCGGGTCTTCGATGTCGGCGTCGTACATGAGGCGCGTCCATCGCGCCCTGTGATGGTCCACCTCATCGATGAAGCTCTCCGCGTTCTCTCGAGTCATGCCGCGTTGGTCCATCAGCGCCCGGACCCGCGCCTCCACCGGCGCGATGAGGCGGACTCTGAGCACTTTCGGGACCTCTCGCAACAGGAGGTGCCCCGCCAGCCCGTGGTAGACGACGTCGCCGCCGAGGACGTGGTCCGCCAGCGCGGCCTGAGCGGCCAGGACGTACGTCCTGCGCTCGGCGGTGAGGCGGTCCCAGAAGCCCGGCGAGCGTTCGATCCGTTCGCGCAGGAACTCCTCCGAGACTCCGAGCCTTGCGGCGGCCTCGACGAGCACCTCGCGGGCGATGCACGAGCAGCCCAACGCGCCTGCCACGCACTCGCCCAGTGCCTTGCCGCCGCTCATCGACCCGCGTGAGATGGTGATGATCGCCATGTGCGTCCCCTCGTCGGAGGTGATGAAAAACCAAGAACCGCGCGGAACGGTCGAGTCTCACCGCAGGAACTGTGCTCGTCTAGTCGTATGCAGGAATCGTACCTGCACGCGAGTCTGTTCGACATCGGGGCGCGGCGGCGGCAGGTTACGACCCCTCCCAGCTTGTCACGATAATGAAACGGAGACTTCAAACTGCCGGCCCCCGCCGGCGGCCTTTCGGAACGGGGCGGTGGCGCTCGCCGATGCGTCACGCGGCGGTAGACTGAAACTGTGACCTGGGTGGGCTTCCTCCTGGCGGGTTTGAGGCTCGGCACGGTCGGGTTCGGCGGGGGTCTCGCGGTTCTCTCCCTCATCCGGAGGGAGTTCGTGGAACGGCGGCGCCTCCTCAGCGACGCCGAGTTCGCGGAGGTCGCCGCGATGTCGCAGGCGCTTCCCGGGGCGGTTTCGGTCAACGCTTTCACCATTCTTGGCACCCGCCTGGGTGGTTGGTGGTGTGGCCTGGTTGCGGGCTGGGCCTTCATCTGGCCTTCGTTCTTGATGATGCTGGCGTTTGCCGCCACGTACCCGGCGTTCCGCTACTTGCCGATGATGGACGCCGCCTTGGTCGGCATGTCGGCTGCCGTGGTGGCGCTGGTGGTGGTCACGGCGGTGAGCCTTGCGCGAGCCGGCGCCATACGGCAGCGCCTCGACGCCATCCTGGCGGCCGCCGCGTTCGTGCTCGTGGCCTTGAACTGCATCGGCGTGCTGGAAGCCGTGCTGCTTGCCGGCCTGGTCGGCATCCTGGCGCGGGCGCCGAAGCTCGGGCCGTCCGCGGGCGCCGTGTTCCCGCCGTGGCTGGTCATGATCCTGATCCGCGGCGCGAGCCTGAGCGGCTTCTTCGCGCTCGCCGCGGTGTTCCTGCGCATCGGCGCCGCCACCTTCGGCGGCGGCTTCGTCATGATCCCGTTCATCGAGCAGGAGGTCGTGCTGCACCACGCCTGGCTCACGCCGCGGGAGTTCGCGGATGCCGTCGCCCTGGGGCAGATCACGCCGGGACCGGTGGTGATCAGCGCCACGTTCATCGGCTATCGCGTTGCCGGCCTGCTGGGCTCCGTGGTCGCCACCGGGATGGTCTTCCTGCCGCCGGGGTTGCTCGCGATTGCCGCCGGCCACGCCCTCGAGCGGTTCAGTCAAAACCAGGTGGTTGCCGGGTTCCTCGCCGGCGTGCGGCCGGCGGTGGTGGGGCTGCTCGGCAGCGCTGCGGTGTCGCTGGGGCGATCCGGACTGCCAAACCCTGGAGCCTGGGTGCTGGCGCTTGCCGCGCTGCTCGTCCTCCTGCGCTGGAAGCCGCACCCGGTGCTCGTGCTCGTTGCCAGTGCACTGGTGTACTCAGCGGGCGTCCGCCTCTCGCCGCTGCTCTTCTGATGCCACGTTGACGTCAACCGTAGAGTGAACCGCGCCGTTGATGAAGAGTCATCCGGGTGACGGCAGCCGGGTCGAGGCCGTGACTCTCGCTGGAGCGCCAGCTCTGAAGTGGTGCTTTCTCGTCCACTGCGTGGAGGTCTCTTGCTTGCCGGTCCCGCGGGTGGCCGGATGCGGGCCCGGGCGCCCCCGCGCCCGAGCCCGCATGCTCCTGTGCCCGCGACCGGACAGGGCGAT
>NCBR01000321.1 GCA_002279285.1 Acidobacteria bacterium 37-71-11 | reverse complement strand
CCGTGGTGGCACTCCATCGCGTGGATCACCTCGTCGGACTCGCCGTACTTCTTCAGGAGGTCGCGGCCGATGGTGAGGTGCGTCCCTTCCATCTCTCGGTCCACCGCCTTGCCGATGTCATGGACGAGCCCCGCCCTCTTGGCGATGCGGACGTTGACGCCGAGTTCGGTGGCCATGTGCCCCGCGAGCCAGGCGACTTCCTTCGAGTGAGAGAGCACGTTCTGCCCATACGAGGTCCGGAACTGCAGCCGTCCCAGCAGGCGCAGGATTTCGGGGTGGAAATCCGGCTGGCCAAGCTCGATCGCGGCCGCCTCGCCGTCGCGGAAGATCTTCTCGTCCAGCTCGGTCTGGACCTTGCCGACGACCTCCTCGATGCGCCCGGGATGGATGCGCCCGTCCAGCATGAGGCGTGCGAGCGCGAGGCGCGCAACCTCGCGGCGGACCGGGTCGAAGCAGGACAGCAACACGGCGCCCGGCGTGTCGTCGACGATCAGGTCCACGCCGGTCGCGGTCTCGAGCGCCCGGATGTTCCGCCCCTCGCGGCCGATGATCCGCCCCTTCATCTCGTCGTTGGGAAGGTCCGCATCAGCTCCGCCTTCGCCTGATCCGAGGTGAGGCCCGCGATCCGCTCGAGCTGCGCCCGCTGCTCGGCCGAGGCCGCCGCCAGAGCGTCCTCCTGCATCGCGACGACGCTCTCCCGCTCCTCGATCTGGCGCTTCCGGTTGTCGAGTTCCTTCTCCTGAGCGTCGAGAGACCGCGCCCGCTCGTCGAGCGCGCCCTCGCGCTGGTCCTGGCGGCGCTCGCTCTCCAGCAACTCCTGCCGGTACTCATGGGATTCGCGCTCGAACTCGGAGCGGGCGGTGAGGAGCCTCTCCCGCGCCTCGACGCCGGCGTCACGGAGCCGCTGCTCGGCCTCCTGCTGCGCTGCGGCCAGCACCCGGCGGGCCTCCTGCTCGGCGTCGAGCTGTGTCTTCTCCAGCCGCGCCCTGGCCCTCCGGCCCACGAACCAGATAGCTGCAAGTGCTGCCAATACAACAGCAACCGCATCAGCCACGATGACAATGGCGGTCATGAAGCCCCCCTTTCAATGAACCTGGGCGCGAATTCGCGCAGGGGGGTGGAAGGAGGAGGGTTACAGGGCCCCCACCTCGGCCGTGTGAGCAAACCCATTTGAACCTGTAAACCACAGGTAGGGGCCCTGCCCGTCCTCCGTTCGCTCGCCCTGAGGCTGCAAGGGAGGATGGGACCCGGAACCCATCAAATAGGTGTTGGTTCAAGAATAGTTTCGCTCATCACCAACCGCGCAGGGGCCCCTTTCTCAAGCTTTCCGCGGCCCTCCATCAGGAGGGCGTGAGAACCTCGTCCAACCTTTGAATTAACCCTTCCACCCGCTGTCGAATCTGTTCCGCTCGAATCCCAGGTTCCGTCTCTTGTTCCTTGAACAGCTCGTCCGCGATGTTCAGCGCCGTCAGCACCGCGAGCTTGGACGTGTCCACGTGCGGCGATACCTCGGCCAACTCGCGCATCCGCCGGTCCACGAAGCGGGCGAGTTCTTGCACCCGCTCGCTCCCCTCCGTGGCGCGCAGCTCGAACCGGCGTCCAAAGATCTCAACCGTCGTTTGGCTGCTCACGGTCGGCGCACTCTCCTGAATCGAAGTATACACCGACCGTCAAACCCCGGAGGGACAGCCGCTTCAGCGGCTCTTGGGGGTCCCCGCCGCGGCGCCTTCGGGCGATCGCATCTCGACCCGGCCCTCGAGCTTCGCGCCTTCGACGACGTGGAGCGCGGGGCCGCTCACGTCACCCTTCACGACCGCGGTCGCCAGCAGCTCGACGAGCTTGCTCGCACTCACGTTGCCGGTCACGGTCCCGGCCACCCGGACGACGGTGCCGTGCAGGTCGGCCTCGACGGAGGCGCCCTCGGCCACTTCGCACGCGGCCTCGAGGGTCACGCTTCCTTTGAGGGCGCCCTCGATCCGCACCGCCCCGGCGCCGGTGAGGGACCCTTCGAAACGGCTCTGTCGGCCCACCACGGTCGCCGCCGCCTGCCGCGCATCGAGCCTGGTGTCCGCGTCCTTCGCCACGGGAGCCTCCCTGCTCCGGGAAAATGGAGCGGGCAACGGGATTTGAACCCGCGACTTTCAGCTTGGGAAGCTGACACTCTACCAGCTGAGTTATGCCCGCTCACGCCCGGATGGGCACGAGGAAGGTAGCCCGGGGCTGCCGGGCTGTCAAGGTGCCCGGCGCGAGACGCGCGTCACACCGCGGCCTTGCGGCGCGGTGCGGGAGATCCTACGATGTCGTTGCACGCTGGAGGGAACGATGAGGATGCCGGTGATCGGAGCAGTGCTGGTGCTGCTGGCCTCCACGGCGACCGCCGCGGAGAAGCACGAGGTGATCGAGAAGTCCTACCCCGCACCGGCCGGGAAGGTCGTGCTGGTCGACGCCGGCCCGCTCGACCTCGCGGTGCGCGCTTCGGACATCACGGAGATCCGGCTCAAGGTGGACATGGTGGTGGACGCCCTCAGCGAGGCGAAGGCCACGGCGTGGCTTGCGGCGCACCGCCCCACGATCGAGGACAAGGAAGGCGAGCTGCGGATCACCGCTCCGGACCCCGCGGGCCTCAGCCTGCTCAAGGGCGTGCTGGTGACGCGGGCCCGCATCGAGCTCACCCTGCCGCCCAACCTCCGTCCCGACCTCTCCACCTCGTCGGGCTCGCTGCGCCTGGAGGGCGAGTTCCCAGACGTGCGGCCGCTCCGCCTGCGCACCGCAGGCGGCGACAGCGAGCTGGCCGGGTGGGCGCCGGAGATCGAGGCGCGGTCAACCTCGGGCGACATCGTGCTGCGGGCGAGCCGCGCCATCGAGAAGCTGATGGTCCGAACCGCCAGCGGCTCGGTCGAACTTTCCGGCGGCGCCCGCAGCGTGCGCTGCGACACCTCGAGCGGCGACATCCACTTCTCGGGCCTGCTGGGGCCGGTCGGGATCGCGACGACGTCGGGCAAC
>NCBR01000320.1 GCA_002279285.1 Acidobacteria bacterium 37-71-11 | reverse complement strand
ACGTTCACCGACCACTACCTCGGCGTGCCGTTCGACCTCTCCGAGGTGCTCTTCATCGCCACCGCGAACTTCATTGAGAGCATCCCAGGTCCGCTTCTCGACCGCATGGAGGTGGTCGAGTTCTCGGGGTACACGGAGGGCGAGAAGTTGGTGATCGCCCGGCGGTTCCTGCTCCCGCGGCAGCTCGCCGAGGCGGGCCTTGCGGACGGCCAGCTCACCGTGACCGACGATGCGCTCGCCACCACCACCACCGGCTACACCCGCGAGGCCGGCGTGCGCCAGCTCGAGCGCGAAATCGGCCGCCTCGCACGCAAGGTGGCACGCCGCCTCGCGGCAGGCGAGATCGAACGCGCCACCCTCGACGCGCCCGAGGTGCGCCGACTGCTGGGCCGGCCCAAGGTCCACCCGGAGCATGCGGCGGCCGCGGACCAGGTCGGCGTCGCCACCGGGATGTACTACACGCCGATGGGAGGCGACATCATGTTCGTCGAGGCGTCCACGATGCGCGGCAAGGGCGAGCTCGTGCTCACGGGCCAGCTCGGCGACGTCATGAAGGAGTCGGCGCGTGCCGCGTGGAGCTACGCGCGCGCTCACGCCGAGGAGTTCGGCATCGAGGACTCGGCGTTCGAGCGCGACGTGCACGTCCACATCCCGGCGGGCGCCATCCCCAAGGACGGGCCCTCCGCGGGCGTGACGATGTCGGTCGCGCTCGTCTCGGCGCTGGCCGGCCGCCCGGCGCGCCACGACCTCGCGATGACCGGCGAGATCACGCTCTCGGGCCGCGTGCTGCCGATCGGCGGAGTCAAGGAAAAGGTACTCGGCGCGGTGCGCGCGGGGATCACGACGATCCTGCTGCCGCAGGCCAACGAGGCCGACCTCGAGGACCTCCCGGCCGAGGTGCGGCAGCGGCTCACGGTCGTCACGGTCAACCACCTCGACGAAGTCCTGGCGCTCGCGCTGCGGGGAGCCTCGCTGCGCGAGGGACACCTCACGTTCGCCGAGACCGCTCTCCCGCTGCCCGACATCGCGCACTGACGCGGCGCGCGTGCCCGCCGCCGTCAGGCCCATCGCGGGAATCCGCCCTCGTGCCGAACTAGGCCTATCCTGAACGAGAGGTGGCGCCGCCGGCACCGGGACGCCGTGGAGGCAGGCCGTTGATCGCGTTCCAGACCCTGTTTCTCGGTCTCGTGTTCGGGTTCGGACCCGTGCGGGTGATGGTGAGCCCGCCGGTCGTCTCGGCCGAAATCTTCCTCGACGGCGTCTCGCTCGGCACGGTGCACGCCGCGCCGTGGGAGGTCGGCTGCAGCTTCGGCAACTCGCCGCTCCCGCACGAGCTGGTCGCCATCGGGCGCGACGCCAAGGGGAACGAGGTCGCCCGCGTCCGCCAGTGGGTCAACCTGCCGCGGCCGCCCGCCGAGGCCCGCATCCTGGTGGAAGCGGGCGCCGACGGCGCGCCGGCGTTTGCGCGCCTGGCCTGGCACACCATCGACAACGCGCGGCCCAAGCGCTTCGACGTCACGCTCGACGGCCGCGAACTCCCGGTCAAGGACCCGGAGCGGATTCCGCTCCCCCCCATCGACTTCAAGCGGCCGCACTTCCTCGCCGTCGAGGTCGTCTTCCCCAACGGCGACGTGGCGCGCACCGAGACCAGCCTCGGCGGCAACGTCGCGGCCAACGCCGCAACTGAACTGACCGCGATTGCCGTCGTCGTGCGCCCCGGCCAGACGCTGCCGCCGCTCGACGCGATGCAGGGGTGGTTCAAGAGCGGCGGCCGGCCGCTGCGCGTCGTCGGCGTCGAGGAGGGCCACACCGACGCGGTCATCGTCTTCGATCAGGACAGCGCCGGGCGGTTCCGCGGCATCACCCCACCCAACCCGTTCAGCGGCGCCCTCACCACCCCGATCCCGATCCAGGCGAGCAAGGGCGGCAACCGCCTCTACGGCCTCTGGGCGGTGCCGCAGCGGCCGCAGGGTGGAGGCGCCACCGCCCCCGGACTTTTCCCGATCTCGATCCCCCTCGATACCGACGTGGACGACGTGCGCGCGCTGATCTTCCGCTTCAACTTTCCCGCCGCCCCTCCGCGGCAGCAGCAGCTGGCGAACGCGGTGGCGGCCGCGGGGATGCAGGCTACCGCCTTGAACCGGCGGCGGGCCGTCGTGCTCATCGTCGGTGGGGCGCCTGCCGACGCGAGCACGATCTCCGTCACGGCCGCGCGCGCCTACCTCGAGAGCCTCAACGTCCCGTTGTTCATCTGGACGCCGGAACGGCGGATCGCGGGGCTTGCCCTGCCCGGGTGGGGCGTTCCCGACGACATTTCCACCGACCTCCAGCTCCAGGGCGCCGTCACCCGACTGCAAAACGCGCTCGCCGCGCAGCGCATCGTCTGGCTGGCGGGAAGCTACCTGCCGCAGAGCGTCACCCTCGCCCCCGGCGTGACGCA